>JBFILF010000306.1:0-6922 GCA_041599835.1 Pirellulaceae bacterium | reverse complement strand
TTCCGGCGTTGCATCAGAAATTGGACGCCGCCGGCGCGCCGTGGACACCGGGCCGCAAGATCCCCGATTGGAAGTAGGCCGCACACGCAGCCAAAAATATTTTCGTTTAACGTAGGGGAGACTGGCGGTCAGTTTCGAGTGCGGGGTCCGGAGACCCGCGCAAAGCGCACCTGCTCGCGCTCGGCGCAGGTCCGCGCTCGGCGCAGGTCTCACGACCTCGCCGGCATAGTGGAGACCGGCGGTCAGTTTCTGGTGCGGGGTCCGGAGACCCGCGCACAGCGCAGGAAGACCCCTCCCCGGAAACTCGCCACGCTCGTTTCCGACCCTCCCGGCGGGAGGGTCAGGAACGCCGTGACCCTCCCCGTGGGGAGGGTCGGCCAAGCCGCGCAGCGGGCTGGCCAGGGAGGGGGCCACCCACGCCCCGTGGACTCCCCGAGGTCTCGCCAGCACAGAGGAAACCGGCGGTCTTCTGGTGCGGGGTCCGGAGACCCGCGCACAGCGCAGGAAGACCCCTCCCCAGAAACTCGCCACGCTCGTCTCGTTTCCGACCCTCCCGGCGGGAGGGTCAGAATCGCCGTGACCCTCCCCGTGGGGAGGGTCGGCCAAGCCGCGCAGCGGGCTGGCCGGGGAGGGGGCCGCCGGCTTCCCATGGCCAGGCGCGGGCATGGCGACGGTGCACCTTGCCCGTCCGCTACAATACGTGGGCCATGCCCGATATCCTTCTCGACTTCCCGATCAAGGCCGGCTTTGCCCAAGTCTTCGCGGCCATTTCGACCCGCGGGATTGAATGCCTGGTGGACCAAAGACTGCCGCGGCCAGCCGGCCGTCGACAGCCAGTACGTATTGGATTTCGGACCCGATTACGTCTGGCAAGCGACCGTCACGCGGTGCGTTCCCAATCAAGATTTTGAACTACTGATCACCGACGCCGTCGCGGATTGGCTGAACACGCGCGTCGGTTTCCAACTCGACGGCGACGGCGAAACGACCCAAGTCGAGTTCTGGCATCGCGGCTGGCCCGACGCCAACCAGCATTACCGTACATCGTGTTTTTGCTGGGCCATGTACTTGCGGCTAATGGCTCGCTATGTGACCACCGGCGAGATCGTTCCCTACGAACAGCGGCTAGAGGTGTAGCTGAAGTCGCCAAGACTTCAGTGGATTTGTCACCGCGCGATAAAACGCGAATGCCACCGAACTCTGCGCGACTTCGGCTACGGGCACTTTGCGTCTTCGCACGCGATTCCAACCACAATCGCCGTATGTGACGCCCCATCGGGGCTTTGAACAATATTTAGTGGCCATCCATACCCCGGGCTAACACCCGGGGCTATTGCCTGCCGCCGCTTCGCGGCTTTGCGGTCAATTGGGTACGGGTCCCAAGGGACCCGCGCGCGTACCGCATCGCGCGGCCCATTTTAAGTCACAGTCGTTTGACGGCGAGGCGCTGGCGGTGGTGAGGAGTGGGGAGTGGGGGTGGCGCACGGCGCGCCACGTTACCGAACTCTAGGCGAGTTCGGCTATGTTCAATTTATGGTTCGGCGACGGGCACTTCGCGTCTTCGCGCGCGGTTCCAACCATTCCGATGCTTCCAGATCCTTGTCGTTATCCTCGTCTTCGTCCTCGTCTATGTCAGGAGGCTGGCGGCAGGCAGAGTAGGGTGCCGAAGAATAAAGACAAAGATTGCAACTGGCCCGACAATTAAATCTGCGTCCCTCTGCGCCCTCCTGTTCCATCTACGCCGACGCCTGAGGCTGGCCGTTAAACGAAGCTGATGCCGCGCTTAACTCGGTGGCACGGGATAGACGTAATTTGAATCCGTACCTAACGGCAACCCCAATGTCCAGAACGTCACTAACAGGGCCGACCAAAGTATCAGGAACGCGATGCTGTAAGGCAACATTAGCGAAACCAGCGTGCCGATCCCGGTGCCTTTGACATATCGCTGACAAAACACGACCACCAACGGGAAGTAAGGCATCAGCGGCGTAATGATGTTCGTCGAGGAATCGCCGACACGATAAGCTGCCTGTGTCAGGTCGGGTGAAATACCCAGGTCCATCAACATGGGCACAAACACCACTGAAATTAGACCCCACTTGGCTGAAGCTGATCCCACCAACAAATTCACCAGGCTCACCAGAATCACAATTCCGAATATCGTTATGGCACCTGGCAGGCCCAATGCCTTTAGGAAACCCGCACCCTCAATTGCCAGTAACAGTCCGATTTTCGTCTGGTCAAACATCCAGATAAACAGTGAACAAAAGAATGCCAACACCAAGTAATAAGCCATCGTTTCCATGGCATTGGACATGCCTTCCACGATGTCCTTGTGTGATTTGACCGTTCCTGCGACGCACCCGTGAACGATGGCGGGAACAACTGAGAACAGAAAGATCAACGGCACAATCGATTTCATCAACGGCGCGTTGAAATTCAGCAATTTGCCCTCGTACCGTAACACCGAATCCTGCGGCCACGCCCACCAGATCATCACGGCCACGCCGATCACCACGGTTACCAAAGCGGCAATCATTCCCCTCACTTCGTGCGGTTTGACATCTTCGAACTTGGGCATCTGTTCGGGATCACCGTCAACCTTTATGGGCTGGACCCTCGGTTCGATGATGCGGTCCGTAATGAACCAGCCCAGCAGCACAATTAACGCAGTGGAAGCAGCCGTGAAAACGTTGTTATTGACGATGCTGACCTGGACGTTTTCGTCGTACAGCTGGGCGGCGGTGAGCGTAAATCCTTGCAGCAGCGGATCCAGGGCGCTGGGCACCCAGAAGTTGGCGGAAAACCCTCCGGAAACTCCAGCAAAGGCGGCGGCGATTCCAGCCAGCGGATGTCGCCCAGCCGCGTAAAAGATGACGCCACCGATGGGGATCACCAACACATAGCCTGCGTCAACAGCATAGTGCGACCCGATCCCCACCAGGATCAGCGTCGGTGTTAAAAATGATTTGGGTACTACGCTGAGTACCGTCTTGATCATCACACTGATCAATCCGGTATGCTCCGCCACGCCAATTCCCAACAAAGCGACTAATACCACGCCCAGTGGCGCAAAGTTGACAAAAGTACTGACCATCGACGTGAGCAGGTTGGCGATGCCAGCGCCGTTGACCTGATTGGACACTTCAAGCGGCTCTTTAGTGATGGGATGGATGGCGCCAAAATCCAACATCGACAGCGGCCACGACAATAACCAGACAATGGCCATCAATAGCAAAAACAGGACGGCCGGGTCAGGCAATTTATTGCCCGCCCATTCGATGAAATCCAACATCCGCGTGATCATGCCGCGGCGCTGAGCGCCGTCGTTAGTGGGCGTTTTAAGTTGATCGGCAGCCATGTCAATCGTCCAGAATTATGGTTCGATGTTTGTTACCTGAAGCGGCGGCCCAGCGGGCGAGCCAGGGGGCGCCAACGCAAGGATCTGCCGAATTTAGTCTCAGTTGGATAGCAGGACGGGTTGATCGATGCGCATGACGAAGAAGTTGTCAACATGATCCCAGGTGGATGCGAACAAGCGACATCGCCGGGGTCGCCGTCGCAATACAGCGGAACCAGCACGATGTGTCGAAACCACACCGGGTTGCCGTGGTCCTGGAAAAATATCCGCCCCTCGCGATTCTCGCCAAAATTTTCCTTGTCGCGGAATTTACTTTTTTGCACGCGCGCCTTCCAGTCCTGGCTGCCCACGGTAGCCTGCACGATCAACTGGCCATTCAGCCAATGTTCGATGCGATTACCGCAAACGACAATTTTGGATTGATGCCATACCTCGGGCGCGGCGGGCCGCTTGTCTTCCGCCGGCTGGTAGATCGCATAAAGCGCGCCGGACTTGTTGGCTTCCCGTGCCGACACGTCATCCAGCAATTGATACTCGCAACCCAACCACTGGTTGCCGTATTGCTTGACGCGATATTTCACGCCGCTATTGCCGCCCGCGGAGATCTTCCATTGAAAATACAGTTCAAAATCGCGAAACGTATTCTTGTGGTACAGGTCGCCGGCGCGTTTGGCACGATAGATGGCTCCATCGTCGATCAGCCAGCCGTCGGACGGCTGGCCGTTGACTTTGACCCAATCCGTCAGCGAATGGCCGGCAAACAACACGATCGGCTGACCCCGCACCACGGTGTTTGGATAGGGATGATCCGCCCGGCTGCCTGCAGCGCCGACAACGCTTGCGGCAAGGCACACGCAAAACGCGAAGAGGACACGCATAGACTTATCAATCGTTGAACGGTTAGATCAAAACAGCGGCGCCCGTCCCAGCTGGCGGCGAATCACCGCCCATTGCCCGGCATGCATCACCCAATGCGCGTCTTGCATCACAAATGCCGAACCACAGTTCGGCGCATACGCCTGCATGGCTTCTGGAGTTGGTTTGGACAAGTCTTCATCCGTCATTTTTTCCAGCGCTGCCAGCGTGGCGCTCCGTTGTTGCTGGTACAAATCCAGCAACTCGGTCTTGCTGTGGAACTGCGACGGGTCGTCGCTTGCGGCAGTTTCCTTGGTGTATTTGTCGGCAAATCCCGCCGGCAGTTCGGGCATGGCTCCGGGCACACATCCATTGATCATCTGATTTTCGGAACTGATCAAATGACCTAGCTGCCATTTAATGTGATTGCATTGTGGATGCGGCCGATGCATCATCTCGTCGTCGGTCATGTCTTCTAGATACGACATGGTGATCATCTTTCCCAGGTCGATCGATGCTTTGATCGCTTCGCGAGAGTCCACGGCAAGCTCCTTGTTTGCGGAGTACTTCGAATTGGAAATCACCGATTCTACAGCCGCCGATATGGCCGACGCCAGTAGACAAAATCGAAGCAGTTTGGCCGGGTCCGATTCCCATTTTCAAGCTGATGCCACTTGGGCTGAAAACCGTGCCCAAGGCAACCGTTACTCGGATTCAATCCAGTCGCGTTTGGTGTTGCTCCAGCTGCAACAACCGCTTTTTCCGCCATACGCCGCCGCCATAACCACTGAGCGTTCCGTCACTGCGAATCACGCGATGACAGGGAACCGCGATGGCCAACCGGTTATCCCCGTTTGCCCGGCCCACCGCGCGTTGGGCGCCGGGCTTGCCGATCGCGGTGGCCAACTGCTCGTAACTTTTCGTCCGGCCATAGGGAATGTTCAATAATTCGCGCCACACGGCCATTTGAAACGGGCTGCCCGCCAGTTGGATGGGGACGTCGAACTCGGTTCGCACGCCGGCGAAATATTCTTGCAGTTGGCAGGCAAGGCGGTTGATCAACTGATGGTCTCCCGTGGCCAGCGGACGCCCGGTCAGCCGCACCAGTCGCTTGAACTGGGTTTCCAACATTCGCCGGTCCGCAAACTCCAACAAGCAAATGCCGTCGTCGCCAGCGGCCACCACCATTGGCCCCAGTGGTGACGGGACGCGACTGACGATGATTGGAGAAGCGCCTTGTTTGACCGAGCCGGGAACTTCGCCACACCACTTTTGAAACGCGTCGCGAAACCCGCTTAACGAATCGTAGCCATTGTCCAAGGCGGCACCGGTTACCGACTGGCCCACACTGATTTGACCCAAGGCGCCGGACATGCGGCGCGACCGCAAATAGGATTGAAAGGTGATGCCGTGATGTTGTTTGAACCAGCGGCGCAGCCGTTCCGGCCGAATTCCCATCTCGCGAAGTTGCCCATCGGTCCAGCGACGTGAAACATCCTGGTCGACTTGTTGCAACAGTTGTGCGATCCAGGGCGGCGCGTCACCCAACGCTTCCAGCGGCCGGCACCGCCGACAAGGTCGAAATCCGGCAGCCAACGCCTCGGCGGTGCAGGAAAAAAACTCGACGTTTCGCCGGTGGGGTTTGCGGGCCGTGCAGGTGGGCCGGCAAAACACGCCCGTCGTTTTTACCGCAACAAAAAAGACGCCTTCATACTGGCTGTCGCGAGCCACAAGTGCCGCGTACATCTCGTCGGCCGATGGCAATACGGTTGTCGTGTTCATGCCAAGATTCTACTGTCTCATGCCCGCTGGACGACCGCAAACTGGACAAGCAATTCGGAATCATCGTGATCGCCGCCGTTGCGGTTCACTGGGACAAAAGCGGTACCGGTCTGCCGGGATCGGATACGGGCCAATAAAGCCTCTCGCCAATGTGCCAGGGCGATGCTACTCAAAAACCACAATTTCTTGCGGCAGGCAATCGTTAAACGCGCCGGCCATCACCAGACGTTTAATTTGCTGGATGTCCGGTTCGAACATGCGGTCGTGATCGTAAAAGGAAACGCGGTCACGAATGACCTGATGCGCTTTGGTCAAAGCGGGAGACGTCGGCAACGGTTCGCGAAAATCGATTCCCTGCGCAGCCGCCAACAATTCGATCGCCACGATGGCCGCTGTATTGTCGACCATGGTACCCAATCGCCGCGCCGCAAAGGTCGCCATGCTCACATGGTCTTCCTGGTTGGCCGACGTAGGCAAGCTGTCGACCGATGCCGGGTGAGCAAGCGATTTATTCTCGCTGGCCAACGCCGCCGCCGTCACCTGGGCAATCATGAAACCGGAATTGACCCCGCCTTCCTTGACGAGAAATGGCGGCAACCCGCTGAGATGGGTGTCCATCAGCAGGGCGGTGCGACGCTCGGACAGCGCGCCCATTTCGGCAATCGCCACCGCCAGCGCGTCGGCGACCAGCGCGACCGGTTCGGCGTGAAAGTTTCCGCCGGACAGCACTTCACCGGAATCCACGAATACTAACGGATTGTCGGAAACGGCGTTCGCTTCGCGCTGCAACACCTGGGCCACGTACCGCATCTGCTCGAGACAAGCACCCATTACTAGTGGCTGGCAACGCAGCGAATAGGGATCTGGAACCTTGTCGCATTGTTCATGCGATTTGCGAATTTCACTGTTTTGCAAAAGTTCCCG
>JBFILF010000305.1:0-6943 GCA_041599835.1 Pirellulaceae bacterium | reverse complement strand
TGTGATCCCGTTTCTCAAAGTGGTCAGCGACACGGCCGTGGCCGTCAATCAGGGTGGCAAACGCAAGGGCGCCGTGTGTTCGTACCTGGAAACCTGGCACATGGATATCGAGGAATTTCTGGACTTGCGCAAAAACACCGGGGACGACCGCCGCCGCACCCACGACATGCACACCGCCAACTGGATTCCCGATTTGTTCATGAAACGGGTGATCAACGAGGAAACCTGGACGTTGTTCAGCCCGGATGAAACGCCGGATCTGCACGACTTGGTGGGCCGGGCTTTTGACCAGCGGTACGAGCAATACGAACAACTGGCCCGCGAGGGCAAGATGCGACTATTTAAAGTGGTCGAAGCCAAAGACCTGTGGCGGAAAATGCTGACGCGGTTGTTCGAAACCGGCCATCCGTGGATCACGTTCAAGGACCCGTCGAACTTGCGTTCACCCCAGGATCATGCGGGGGTCGTGCACAGCAGCAACTTGTGCACCGAAATCCTGCTCAACACATCACGTGACGAAACAGCGGTGTGCAATCTGGGATCGATCAATTTGCTGAACCACGTGGCCGACGGCCAATTGGATCTGGAGAAACTGCAGGCCACCGTCACAACGGCGGTGCGGATGCTGGATAACGTGATTGACATCAATTTCTATCCCACCGACGAGGCCCGCAATTCTAACTTGCGGCATCGACCGATTGGGCTGGGATTGATGGGATTCCAGGACGCGCTAGCCGCCTGCGGCATCAGCTATGCCAGCCAGCAGGCCGTGGAGTTTGCCGACCGCAGCATGGAAGCGATCTCCTACTTCGCCATATTGGCATCGAGCAACTTGGCGGCCGCCCGCGGCACGTACTCCAGCTACGCTGGATCGAAGTGGGACCGCGGCTTGTTGCCGATCGATACCATCGATTTGCTGGAAGCCGAACGGGGCCTGCCCGTGGAGGTGGAACGCGGCGCCCAGATGGACTGGCAGGTGGTGCGCGACCACGTGTCCCGCCAAGGCATGCGGAACAGCAACGTAATGGCCATCGCGCCGACCGCCACCATATCGACCATTATCGGCGTCACCCAGTCGATCGAACCGCATTACAAGCACTTGTTCGTTAAAAGCAACCTGTCGGGCGAGTTCATTCAGGTCAATATCCATTTGGTCAACGAACTCAAGTCCCGCGGGTTGTGGAACCAGGACATGCTGGATCGCATCAAGTACTACGACGGTTCGCTGGCGGCGATTGACCAGTTGCCGGAGGACATCCGCAGCCGTTACGCCACCGCCTTCGAAATCCATCCCAAGTGGCTGATCGAGTGCGCCAGCCGCCGCCAAAAATGGATCGACATGGGCCAATCGCTTAACTTGTACCTGGCCAAGGCCAGCGGTTCGATGTTGGATGAGATGTACAAGTTGGCTTGGCGCACCGGATTAAAGACCACGTATTACCTGCGGTCGCTGGGTGCGACGCAAGTAGAAAAGTCGACGGTGGACATCAACAAGTTTGGTTTGCAGCCGACGTGGATGAAAAGCAAGAGTGCCACGTCGTCCGTGCAGATCGACCGCGAATCCCCCGCCGCCTGCAGCATGAACGATCCCGACTGCGAGGCATGCCAGTAAGAAAGACTTGAGTCGTCAGGCTTTCAGCACGTCGTCGCGCAGCCTAATCGCCGCGCGGCGAACCCCACTCCTCGGGGAGAGGGCGCCCGCCGGGCGGAGGTAACAACTTACAACTAACCGCTAACAACTAACCGCTAACAACTAACCGCTAACAACTAACCGCTAACAACTAACCGCTAACAACAAACCGCTACACCCCAACGTTTTGCAAGGAGTCGCAAAATGGCCACCAACATTCACGAAAACGAACTGCTCACGGGCAAATCAACCCGCATTGATGCCCGTGCCAAGCGGCTGATCAATTGCACGAAAGTCGACGTCAACCAGCTGATGCCATTGAAGTACAACTGGGCCTGGGAGCACTATATCAATGGCTGCGCCAATCACTGGATGCCGACCGAAGTCCCGATGAACAAGGACATCGAGATCTGGCGGTCCAACCAGCTGACCGACGACGAGCGGTTGGTGATCATGCGCAATCTGGGCTTTTTTTCCACGGCGGAGAGCTTGGTGGGCAACAACCTGGTGTTGGCCATTTTCAAGCACGTGACCAACGCCGAATGCCGCCAGTACCTGTTGCGGCAGGCTTTCGAGGAAGCTGTGCACACCCACACGTTTTTGTACGTGGTGGAGAGTCTGGGCCTGGACGAAGGCGAGGTGTTCAACATGTACCGCGAGATCCCGGCCATTGCCCGCAAGGACGCGTTCGAAATGGAGCTGACCCGGGAAGTGCTGGATCCCGATTTCACGACCGACTCCGTGGAAGGGATGCAGTCATTCCTCAAGAACATGATCGGGTTTTACCTGATCATGGAGGGCATCTTTTTTTACACGGGCTTCGTGATGATTCTGTCGTTCCACCGGCGCAACCTGATGAAAGGCATCGGTGAGCAATTCCAGTACATTCTGCGGGATGAGACGATTCACCTGAATTTCGGCATCGACTTGATCAACGGCATCAAGGCGGAGAACCCCGAAATCTGGACAGATGAGTTCAAACAGCAGATGATCGATCTCATTCGCGAGTCGGTGGAACTCGAAATCGCCTATGCCCGCGACTGCCTGCCCAACGGCGTATTGGGGCTGAACGCCGATTTGTTCCGCGACTACGTCCAGTACATCGCCGACCGCCGCCTTGAGCGCATCGAATTGCCGGTTCAATACGGCAGTCCCAACCCGTTCCCCTGGATGAGCGAAACGATCGACTTGGCCAAAGAAAAGAACTTTTTTGAAACTCGCGTCACGGAGTACCAGTCGGCCGGCTCGTTGGAATGGGATTGAGCGAAGGACAATAGCGGGCGGATTGGCAAGGAAAAAAACGAGGCTAGGCGCTTCGCTCGGCGGCAGGGGCACTAAGTATCTCGCGCATCCATTTCGCGCGATTGTGACTGTCGTAACGATCGATTCGGGGCAAAGTTCGGGCGTGAATCCATAAATGGCGGTTTCAACCCGATCGATGTCAATCACGGCTGCGTTCATCGCGCTGCGGGCTCTATAATCGAGTTAATCACTCGAATAACCCTCTAGTTATTAGCGCGCAGGCATGACGGCGGACGAACTCCAGGTCGATTCGACGACTTCGGCAACCGCCGAGGAATCGTCCGCTGGAGCGGAGGCTGCCGTCGACTCCTCGGACCTGCCCGAAATTGTGTTTACGCCCGACTCATCGCTGAAAAATCCCCGCGCGCTGGCGTCTGAGATCATTGGCAACCTCTGGTCAGGACGTGAAATGTCGTGGCGGATGTTTGTCCGGAATATTCGCGGCCTGTATCGCCAGACATTCCTGGGGTTGTTCTGGGCATTCTTACCGCCGCTGGCCAACACCGCCGTCTGGGCGTTTTTGCATTCCACCCGTGCCCTGAACCTGGGCGAGGGTCTGGAGGTCAATTACATCCTGTATGTGATGACTGGCATGGTGGTGTGGCAAAGTTTTGTGGAAGCATTCCAGGCGCCGCTGCAATCGGTCAGCAGCAATCGCAACATGCTAAGCAAGATCCGATTTCCACAGGAATCGGTGTTGCTGGTGCGGTTTTTTGAAGTGCTGTTTAACTTGCTGATCCGCTTTATCGTGCTGGTCCCGGTGGTGCTGATTTTTGGCGTGGTGTTTTCTCCAGCCATGTTTCTGGCCCCGCTGGCGATTTTGTTTTTGATCCTGTTGGGCTTCGGCTTGGGCTTGTTCCTGATGCCCTTCGGAATGCTGTATCACGATGTTGGGCGATTTATTTTGGTGGCGATTCCGATCTGGATGATCATTACGCCGATCGTTTACGCACCGGCCAGCGGCGGGGTCGCGGCCACATTTAACCTCATAAATCCGGCGGCGCCGCTGTTGATGACCGCACGGGATTTGATCGTGTTTGGCCACACGGATTACTGGCTGGCGGCGGGAATTTTTGCCGGCGTATCGGTGCCACTGGTTGCCGTCGGTCTAGTGTTTTTCCATCTGGCGATTCCGATTCTGGTGGAGCGCGTTTCTACGTAGTGTGGGCCTATGATTGCCAAACAACCGGTTGTCGAAGTTCGCGACGTTTCCAAAAAGTATTGTCGCAACCTCAAGCGAAGCCTCCGCTACGGCCTGTACGACCTGTGGTACGAATCGACCGCGCGGCATCGTGATTGGCGGTCGCAGCTGCGGCCCGGTGAATTTTTTGCCGTTAACCAGGCCAACTTTGACGTGCGGCCCGGCGAGTGCATCGCGCTGTTGGGACCCAACGGTGCCGGCAAGAGCACGTTGCTGAAGATGATTGCCGGTCTGTTCAAACCGGACACGGGCAGTATTACGATTCGCGGCCGGTTGAGCGCATTGATCGAACTGGGAACTGGATTTAACACCATTTTGTCGGGCCGGGAAAACGTGTATGTCAACGGTGCCATCCTCGGACTAAGCCGCCGCGCGATCGACGACAAGTTCGACGAGATCGTGGACTTTGCGGAAATCGGCCATGTGATTGACGACCCCGTCCGCACCTACAGTTCGGGAATGCGACTGCGGCTGGGGTTCGCCGTGGCCACGCACCTGGACCCGCAGGTGCTGTTGTGCGACGAAGTGCTGGCGGTCGGCGACGTGGGATTTCGCATGAAATGCTTCAATCACATTCTCAATCTCACCGAGCGCGGCATGGCTTTGATCATCGTCTCACACGCCGTGGGTCAACTGAATCGAGTCTCCACGCGAAGCATCGTGATGCACCAGCACAAAATCGTATTCGACGGTGATTTTGTCGACGGCGCCGCGATGTACGAGCGCATCTTGCTGCAGGATAAACCCGCGGTGAACCAGGAAACGGGTGACGAAGACTGTTTGATCAGCGCAATTGAAATCGAACCGTCGGACAAAGGAAACGACCAGTTCGCCACCGGCGACAGCGTCAGCGCGAGAATTGTCATCGACGCAACCAGGCCGGTTCCCGGCGCGCGGGTGCGGGTCTCCATCGAATCGGCGCGGACGGGCGTGCTGGCCGGATTCGCCACGCCGCTTCAGGATATCGAGTTGGATGTCAAACCGCCCCGCACCGTGCTGAGAGTCACGCTGCCGGAAGTGCCGCTGTTGATGGGCGGATACACGCTGAACGCCACCGTTTACGGTCCAGCGCTGGAGGATTTCATTCATCGCAAGAAGCCTGGAGCCGCTTTTGAAATCACCGAACCGCGCACCTCCAGTTTTGGCATGGGCGAAGACGGCGTCGTGCGCATCGCGCATGAGTGGGAAATTCTGGAAGGCTGACGAATCTTGGCCAGTCCAATTGCGTTGCCCCATCGCTTACCTTAGGTTTCCTATCCAGCACCCATCACAGGGGAACACGTTGTGGATTTGGGATTCACCGGCAAAACCGTTTTCGTCAGCGGCGCCAGCGGCGGCATTGGCCAGGCAGTGGCCCGTGGGTTCGCCGCCGAAAGCGCCAACGTGGTGGTTCATTACCACACCAATCGGGCCGCTGCCGAAACGTTGACGCGCGAGCTGGGCCAGCAAAGTTCACTGGCGGTTCAAGCCGACTTGACCGACCAGTCGCAAGTTGCCCAGGCATTTGAACGTGTGGCTGATCGGTTCGGGTCGATTGAAATTCTGGTTGCCAATGCCGGAATCTGGCCTCCCGATCATGTCTCGATTGCCGACATGGCCTACGAGCAATGGCTGGCGACGCTGGACGCCAATTTGAATTCAGTGTTTCTATCCTGCCGGCAGTTTCTGCGGCAGGTGATCGAGCGGAAGATCGACGATTCCTCGATTGTGCTGATCGGCTCGACGGCGGCCGTGTTTGGCGAAGCGGGTCACGGCGATTACGCGACGTCGAAAAGCGGGCTGGCGTACGGCTTTATGCTGTCGCTGAAAAATGAGATGGCGCGGGCCGCCGGTGGCGGGCGGATCAACACGGTTTGTCCCGGCTGGACGGTCACGCCCATGGCCAGCCAATTCGTCGATGACGGGCAATCGATCAAGCGAGCGTTGTCGACGATCGCGCTTCGCAAAGTCGCTTCGCCAGAGGACATCGCGCACGCCGTGATGTTCTTGGCTTCCAGCCGCGCCGCCGGCCACATCACCGGACAAGTCCTGACCGTCAGCGGTGGCATGGAAGGCCGAAAACTGTACGACGCTTCGGAATTGGATGTCGCACGCGCCGTGCCCTCTCCCTCGGGGCCCTCGGGGAGAGGGGGCCCGCAGGGCGGATGAGGGCCTCTAAGCGCAGCCGAACTCGCGTCGCGTTAGAAATGAATTCTCATCCCTGCTTTTTCCCAAACGCGTCGCGCAACAACGACAAACTTTTGGGAATCGCCGTCCGGTAGTCTTCTTTGCCTTCGAATTCCAACGAAACGTAGCCCCGATAGTTAACGGCTTGCAGGATCCTGGCCACGTGGTCGTAATCGATGTCCAGCGTGTACCATGTGCCGCCGCCGAAATACGTTTTGGCCTGCACGAACACCGTTTCGGGCGCCATCATTTCTAGCTGCTGTTTGCGACGCTCAAAAAAATTGCCCGTATCCATTGTGGCTTTCAGCCACGGTGAGTTGATGGCCTTGATCACCCTCAAAACACCTTCCGCGGTACGGCCCAACCCCCAATGATTCTCCAGCCCCATCACCACCCCGCATTTTTCGGCTGCCGGCAGGCACTCGCTCAGCGCATCGATGACCCATCGAAACCCCTGGTCGTCTGAGTAGCCTTCCAGGTTGGGCTCGATGCCTTTATTGGCCATTAGCTTGTCAAAGCTGGAAATGGTGCCCCACCGCCCGGTGTTGACGCGGATCGTGGGAATGCCCATGGCGTAGGCCATCTCGATAAAGCCGATGGTGGCGTCGACGTTTTTCTTGCGCTCCTCGGCGTCGGGGTTCACG
>JBFILF010000304.1:0-6973 GCA_041599835.1 Pirellulaceae bacterium | reverse complement strand
CGGCAGCTCAGACAGGTTCGGGTCTTCGAACTGAAACCAGTACCAGACAAACGAATCGTCCAGGTGTTTGATATCCGCGGTGCGGATGTGCAGCCCCAGACTGGCCAGCAATCCGGTGATGCGGTAGTAAATTCCCGACCGCCGTTCCACGCGACGGCCGATACACAGCTCCATCATCTGAGTGCTGCCCGAGTAACTCACCCAGCATTCGGAATCCAGCCCGACGCGGTCGCGCAGTTGAACCAGCTGTTCGGCAATCAAATCTTTGGGGTGCCCCCGGTAATAGTTTTGCGGCAGCGACTGGGCCTGGCGGTAGACCCACGCCGCGGATTCTTCGTCGGGCAGCAGCTGGCGGAATTCGGCCAGCTCGCGCTCTACCGTTGCCTGATCCGGTTCGGTCTCGCGGATCCCTTCCAACATCTCCCCTGCCCGATGATACAAATCGGTCAACAAACCGAATTTCCACTGGCTCAACGCGTCGGGACCGATGGCCGAAATGTCGGCACAGGTCAACAGGTACAGCATGCTGAGTATTTTTTTGGAACCGACGTTGGCCGCAAACTCGGCGACCAGGCTGGCGTCATTGATATCGCGCTGAAAAGCCACGTGACTCATCATCAAGTGATTGTGCACGAGGAATTTGACGTCTTCGGCCTTATCGCCGCGAATTCCCAGCCGGGGACAGATTTCTTCGGCCAGCCGGCGGCCCACTTCGCTGTGGTCTTCCGTGTAGCCTTTGCCCAGGTCGTGAATCAGCAGCGCCAAGTGCAGCAGTCCTTTTTCGCGCAACGATCGGTAAGCCTTGCCCAGCGGTCCGCTATCTTCCTGAAATTCGGTGGCCCGCTCGACCGCCAGCAATGAATGTTCGTCGACGGTGTATTTATGGTACTCGTTGAACTGCAACAAGCTGCGGGCATGAGCAAACGGCGGGATGATTTTCTCCAGCACGTTCAACTCGGACAGGCGCCTAAGCATGGTTCCCAACCGAGCGGGATTCTCCAGCAGCGCCATGAATTGCCGCCCGGTCTCCGGCGTGAATTGCACTTCACGAGTCTCGCCCATGGCGCGGCGGATCGCCTCCCAAGTCTCCGGGTCGATTTCCTTCGAATGAATGATCGACAGCTGCATCAGCCGCAGCACGTTCTCCAGGTTGGTTTGCACCGATTCCAGCAATTCGGGCTGCACGCCGATATGAAACGGGCCCATGCGAAACATGTCATCGACGGGCCGCGACATAAGCGGTATGAAGACATTGGCAATCGTGCGGCGGTATTGCGATGCGTTCACAAAACTGTCGCAGCAGTGCTGGACCTGGCTGGTGTGATGAAAATAGTCCCTCATTAACTCTTCCACCGGCAGAAACACGTCGCTTCCCTGGTATCCAAATTTCTCGGCGACTCGCACTTGTTCGTTCTTGCCAAACATGTCGATCGCGTAGCCGGCGTGAAAGTGCAATTCATTGCGGAGCCGCAGCAGAAATTCGCAGGCATCGTTCAACTTGACCGCGTCGTTGGCGGCGATGGCGCCTTTGCGGCACAGTTGGTCGATGTCGGTTTCGCCAAACCGCACAAACCCGATCCAACGAACCATGTGGATGTCGCGCAGCGCGCCGCGGGATTTTTTCACGTTGGGTCGCAATAGGTAAACTGTCTCGCCGAACTGATTTCGCTCGGTCTGCCGGGCGGCGGTGATCGAGCGGATAAGATGCGTGGCCCGTCGCTGGGCCAGCCGCTTGAGCCGAAGCAAGTAGTTTTCGTACAGCTCGAGACTGCCGCCCAGAAACCGCGACTCGGTAAGACTGGAGAATATCGATGCATCCTTCAGCGCCATCGTACAGGCGTCGCGCGGGGTCCGCATGCTGAATCCCAGCTGAAATCCCGTATCGCAGATATCCTGGGTTAACTGCCGCGCCAATTCCTGAATCGTATCGTCGGACTCGCCGCGATACAAAAGCATAAAGTCAACATCGGAATACGGGGCAACTTCGCGGCGACCGCAACCACCATGCAGCACCATCGCCACTCGCGAATCAATGCTTTCTCCAGCCGATTCAATTCGCTCGACGACGTTGCGGTACAGCAGCAGGAGGATGCTGTCCAGCAAATCGGACAAGCCACTGACGACGCGGCGGCCCGGCGCGTTATCACCCGGTTTGAAATGGTCGTGCAATTCGCGAAGGCTCTTCCGGCCGGTCGACAACCAATGCCGCGCGTTGGTGACGTATTCGCTAAGTCCCGTGCCGGTTGCCATGAGTTCGTTCACAACTTGATGATGAGCCTCCCGAAGCGACGATCGCGGTGTCGTGGATCACGGAAAAATGTCGCGGTGAATCGGGACCGAGACCCGGTGCCTGCACACCGTCTTAGGTCCCTCTCATTATCACTCGGATCAGCGACAGCCGTGTCGTCCGACAGGTATGGCCATTTTAGTTGGGACAAGACAGCTTCGGCCCAGCTCGGTTTCCTTCCACGGAAATTCGATCCCAGCCGAGAAGCTCCGTGGGAATCCGGTTCCCTGGCTAAACGGCGTCTGAACCCTTTTCCCCCGTTCGAATTCGAATCGCGTCTTCCAGGTTTAAAATGAAGATTTTGCCGTCGCCCATCTGACCGGTTTGCGCTTTGGCGACGATCGTATCAACCACCGTTTGCAATGTGTCTTCGGTGCACACCACCTCAACTTTGACTTTGGGCACAAAGTCAATCGCGTACTCGGTGCCGCGATACATTTCCGTGTGGCCTTTTTGCCGGCCGAAACCCTTGACCTCCGTGACGGTCATGCCGGCGATACCGATTTCGTTCAACGCGTTTTTGATATCCTCCAGCTTGAAATGCCGGATGATCGCTTCGACTTTCTTCATTTTGACCCTCTAGTTAACCTCCTGCCGCGCCCGCTGCCGCGATCGTGTTGCCAACCCGGTGGGGATCCCCGATCCTCGCAGCGAATTTCGCCGCAAGAAGATCCACCGGTGCAAACCTGGACCGTGGTTCCCGAACAGCGTTTCATTCGCGAATCGACGACACCGAGCAGCGATTGGTCATGATGGCTGATCGAGTTGTGTCAGAGAATCTCCGGCGCCGCCAATCCGATAATTGCCTGAATGAGCCCACTCAAGTTTAATCGTTTGATTGCAAAAAATAAACTAGAAACAATTTCAACCGCATGCTGGTAGTCGTTTTACAGCAAAACGATCCGCCACAACTTGGCCGATAAGGGGATTCCAATTCGCAGTGGCGACGGGCTCTTTCGCGGCCAATCCCATCAGTTGATCAATCGTCACAGCGGACCGGTCAACCTTTCCAAATCGGTTCGCTGATGCCTTGTTCGTGATTGACGCAGCGAGCGGCCACGAATAACCAGTCCCCCAGGCGATTTATCCACGGTCCAACCACCTGAAACTGATCATCGTCGAACAACTGCCGCAGCTCCAACAATTTGATCTCGGCGCGCCGGCACACCGCCCGGCTCACCTGGAGTGCCGCTGCGGCAGCATGGCCGCCCGGAAGAATGAAATGGCGCAGCGTGGGCAGCGCCTGCTCCATCTGGTCAATCTCTACTTCCAGTCGTTCCACCGCCTGAGATGACAAGCGGGGTATCGATACCGGTGTCTCATCAGAGTTGGAATCGACACGGCTGGCGATCCAGGCACCGATTTGAAACAACTCAGACTGAATGGCGGAGATCTGCGAGGCCACGCGCTCGGGCAACCCTAAGGCGGCGGCCATTCCCAAGCTGGCGTTCAATTCGTCGATCGTGCCGCACGCCACGATACGAATATCCAATTTGGAGACGCGGGTTCGCCCGAGCAAATGTGTTTCACCGCGATCGCCTTGACGCGTGTAAATCTTCATCGACTATTACTGGACTGCTGTTAGGGGCTTGCTGGAATCCCTATCAACGCCGATCTTGCTAGTTATGTCAAGCGATGCCCATCCCGAATTCAAATCTTGCGGTTTTATCGTATTTCGCGAGGTTCCCCGGTTGTCGTTCTTGTTGATGCGGCACGGCGCCCGATGGGATTTGCCCAAAGGTCACGTTGATCCCGGCGAATCGGAATTGCAATGCGCCTTGCGGGAATTGGACGAGGAATCGGGGATCCGCCGCCAAGACATTGATATCATTCCCAATTTTTGTTACCGCCATCGGTATCACGTCGTCACCCGAGTGGAACGTCGACAGCCGCGGCTAAAGGAACTAGTGGTGTTTCTGGCCAGGCTGCAACGTCCGGTTTCAATCAGCTTGACGGAACACATCGGGTTCGAATGGTTCGATTGGGATCCACCGCACCAGATCCAGGAACAAACGATCGATCCATTGCTGGCGGAACTCGAGTCGTTTTGGTCCAGGCACGAAAAGCCGTTTTATTGACGACTGAGATTTCCGCCGGTTGAGCACAGGGACGGGAAAGTTCGTTGCTGGTGGAAAACCGTTGATTGAGTCCTTTGCCTTAACCATTGCCCGGCGGTCAGTGGTCCGGTTCCGCGTTGGATGGGGTGGCCGAGCTGATCGCCATATACCGCGTTTCGCCGCAGGCAAACATCCCGCAAGCACCGTTGTATTGCCAGCAATCCAGGCAGTGCGGCGTTTTGCACCGCACGCATATCACCATTTGTCCTTCCACGTCATTGCTGCACACCGGGCATTGGATCATTTCGACGGCAGCCACCACACTTTCCTGTGTGAACTCAATGCCTTCGCTCCGCGTCAGCATCAACTGGTCGTACAACTCCAGGCAAAGGCGGACCAAGTCGTCCAACGCATCGAGTCGTTTGGTGTAGCCGGGTTTGACGACCGTCAGCCAGCCCCGATTGATACTGACAAAAACCGCATCGTCTCCCTGAAACGCGGCCAACTGCTGTATTTGCCAACAGACGCCGCTGCTGAGCAGCTTGTCAGCGGTCGCGGCCTTTGTGCAGATCGTCTCGAATTGTTCATCAAAATTCGGATCGCCAGTGGCATGAGTCTGACCGCGCCGCAGCCATCGGTGGCGGCGGAGGCTTTTGAAATTGCGCACCACGACCAGCCTCATCCGTCGGCTTGGCCACTGAATGGAGAATTCGGTTTCGGCGCCGACCGGCCGACCGCGGCGGATTCGACAACGGACGTGACACTGGGCTTCTTTGTAAGTGAATGTCGCCGCCGGCCGCCGAAAAACACCGGCCGGGGAATACCAGCCACCATACCGTTGAGCAACGGCCTGAAATGCCGATGACCACTCGCCGCGGCGGCCGAGCAACGTCGACAACAGCACAAAAATGACGATCAGCCCGACCGTAATAATCAAAACTTCCATCCAGTTCACCTGATGAAGTGAATGCCTGGAGACGAATCCGCGTCGGAATCGACGCCGGCTGGGCGGCTGGGCGGTACGCCGGTTCCCGACGGCTCGTCATCGATCACGACTAGTTCGCGGTGCGGCGACTCCTTTCGCGGCGTACCCTTGCGATGATACCGCACAATGTTCTGCAGTCGCATCGCGCCGTCTGACAATCGACGCGGGTCGACGGGCAATGATGTGGCGTCAGTGTGTTTGGCAAACCAGGCGGCTGCGCCCACGTTCACTTTGGAATCCAGGTCGACGTATGCGCCGCGAATCACGTCCCACAAGCGTTCGCAAATCACGTCCAGCGTTAACGCCGGTTGCCAATGAAGCCCGATGTCCGGCAAATGGATTTGACCGTTGGCGGCGACATTCGGATGAAACACGGGACTGACAACCTGCACCTGCGGTGGTTGCTGCGGGAAGTCCGCGGAAAATTCGATGAGCAGGTGGTGGGATTGAGCTATTTCCAAATGATCGCCGTCTGAGCCGGCTGCGGCCACGCCGCGACCGTCAATCGTGATTTCAATTCGTAACGGGATTGCCTCGTCGCCAGCGGCTGGCGGACGAGCCGGATCCGGCACCATTTGGGCATGAAACCAGCCGAGCCGCTTTGCGATGGACGCAATGGTGTGCCACTCGTCGCAGCGACGTTTGTCGTCGAACATTTACGCGTTCACCTCCGGCTCGTCGTCGTCTCGGTAATCGTCTTCGCGACTGCCCCGCGGCGACGAGTTGCCACCGGAATCAAAATCTTCCAACATGCGTCCGCGATGATACAAATGGCTGGCGATCACGCCGACCAGCGCGGTGAGCATTGCCAGTCCAATGGCCCACGGCCAGGACAATCCGCGGCTCCAGAATCCCGTCGGTAGTCCGGCGTCCGCCAGCTGTTTTTTTTGTTTGGCGATTTCCGTTTCCAGTTCGATGATCTGGTCTTTGTTTTTAACAATCGCGGCCTGGGCGTTTTCCAAGCTGACTTGGAACTGATCACGCTGGGCGGTCAGCTTTTGCTGCTGCTGCTTCAGATGTTCGATCAGCGTGGTTTGGCCCTCCAGGCTGGCCCGCAGCATCCGGTTGTCCTCGGCGATATTTTGAAAGTGATCGACGAGGTTTTCCGATCCCGGTTCCGGATTGACCAGTTGGTTGAGGATCTCCCGATACAATCGCTCGGATGCCGTCGTCTGAAGCGGTGCATTGGATTGGCTGTTTCCGGGTGGCTCGGCGGCTGGCGGCGCCAACACGCGAAAGGCGATCAAGGCCACCACCAGCAATTGAATGGTCAACATGCCCATCATGGCCACGGATTGCCACGGCGAACGCTGGTCGTGAAAGTGTACTGCGGGTTGCACGGCAAAGTCTCCACTGTAATCTCCGCTGGGACTGGAGTAGCGCGGATCGGCGAAGGCTGGATCAACTCGTCCCAGTGAATCGGCAAAATGGCTGAGTTCGGCGTCACGAAATCGATTGGTCATCAAGTAATAACCGGTCGGGCGTTTTTTCTGGCCCGGTGCATCACCAGTCCAGTAAAACCAGCCGCGGTCGCCGCGGCAGGGATCGATCACCAAAGCAATGTCGAGCGGCCGATTGTAAAAGTTTTCGCAGATGAACATGTCCATCCCGGACAAAAATACACCCCAGTCGGGATGCGTGTGG
>JBFILF010000303.1:0-6973 GCA_041599835.1 Pirellulaceae bacterium | reverse complement strand
GTGACCATTGGGCAAGTGGTGTTGGCTTGATGGTCGGCGGCAATGGCACGCCGAATCTCGTCGATGGTAGTCAGCTGGCCCCGTTTCACCTTTCGCATGTAGGCGTCGACATCCAGCGGAGCGGGAATCACGATCGTGCCGGGGCCGAATCGCTTGACCATTTTGCCCTTGATCTTCACGACCTTGGGCAAGTCCTTGCTGTCGTTGAGCTTTTCGTTCCACGTCTGTTTCATCATGCCATTGCGTTCATAATGCCATTACGTGTTGGCAGAGGCAACTCGCCAATTCCACGCGCAGCTGCCGTTGGCAGCGGGTGGCTCCAATGCAATTTTCAGGCAGCCGTAGTTGGCACGAACTGGCTGTCGATTAATCGGCAATCAGCGACATGAACTCGGCCCTGGTCGACTGGTCGGTTTTGAAAATACCGCGCAGCGCGCTGGTCACGGTGCGGCTGCCGGGCTTTTTGATTCCGCGGATCGACATGCAGGAATGTTCGGCGCTGATTACGACGGCTACGCCGGACGTTTGCAAATGGTCTTCGATCAGATCGGCGATCTGTTGCGTCATTCGCTCTTGCACTTGAGGTCGCCGGGCGATTTCTTCGACGACGCGGGCAATTTTGCTGAGGCCAGTCACTTTGCCATCCGGCATATAAGCCACATGCGTTTCGCCGCTGAACGGCAGCAGATGGTGTTCGCACATGCTGGTAAACGGGATGTCGCGAATCAGCACCATTTCGTCGTACGTTTCGGGAAACACCGTTTTCAGGTGCCGTGCCGGATCGATGTGCAACCCGGCAAACATCTCCATATACATGTGGGCGACGCGGCGCGGGGTTTCTTTGAGGCCGGGCCGCTGGGGATCTTCGCCAACCGCCACCAGAATGGTGCGAACGGCATCTTGGATCGCTGCCAGATCGACCACTTGTTCAAGGTTCATTTTGCCGATGTCTTTCAATTGTTTATTCACTTGATCCTGGATCGTTCTAATCATAAAAGGTTCCGCTGGAATGAAATGATTACGCGGTCCATCGGCACGGCAACCCGGTCGCTAGCCGTCGTCATGGTGAAACCGTGGCGAATCCACCATGGTAGTGAGTTGGACGACGAAAAGCGAGTTGCCGGCCACGTGGCTGGCCATCAAGTTGCCGGCAGGACTGGCCCTATAACAATTGGGCCGCCAAATCGGCCAGCGGCGAGCGTTCGCCTTTTTCCAGTGTGATATGCGCATAGATCGGCTGGCCGACCATGCGGTTGATTAAGTGGCTAAGCCCGTTGGAAAGCGCATCGAGGTATGGCTGATCGATTTGATGAATGTCGCCGGTAAATACAATCTTGGTTCCCTCGCCGGCGCGGGTGATGATCGTTTTGATTTCGTGGGGCGTCAGATTCTGGGCTTCGTCGATAATAAAAAACATCTTTTGCAAACTGCGTCCCCGGATGTAACTCAACGGTGTAATCACCAGCCGTTCGCTCTCCAACAACTCGTTGATGCGCCTGGCGTGCGGATCGTCGTCTTTGAATTGATGGCGAATCACGTTCAGGTTGTCGAACAGCGGCTGCATGTACGGGGTGAGCTTTTCCTGGATATCGCCCGGCAAAAATCCCAAGTCGCGGTTGCTGAGGGGGACGATCGGACGCGCCAACAAGATTTGTTGGTAGCGGGCGCGGTTTTCCAGCGCGGCCGCCAACGCCAACAACGTCTTGCCCGTCCCCGCTTTGCCGGAAAGCGTCACCAGGCGGATATCGTCATTGAGCAGCGCCTTAAGCGCAAATGACTGTTCGGCATTGCGAGGTCTGATGTTGTAGGCGGACAGCTGGTGGATCCGGCGGTACGTTTGGTCGTTCGCAGAATACGTTATCAGCGTGGACTTGGATCCGTTTCGCAGGATGAAATTCTCGTTGGCCACCGGTTCGTTTATTGCGCCGATTTGAGACGCAGGTACGATCCCGCCCCGCTGAAAGAACGGATCGATCTCTTCGGTCGCGGCGCTGTCGATCGTGCGCTTGCCCGTGTACAGCTGATCAAAACTTTGCAACTTGTCCGCTTCGTAATCTTGCGTCGTGACGCCAAATGATTTGGCTTTCATTCGCAAGTTAGTGTCTTTGGAAACCAGCACCACTTGCCGGTCGGCCAAGTCGCGTTGCAGTTGAAGCGCCGTATTCAAGATGCGGTGATCGGGCAGATCGTGGATGAACGCCGCATGCAGCTGCTCGTCCAACGGCCCGCCCAGCACAATCCGAATGTTTCCCAACTCCGGGCCGCGGGAAACACCTTGGCGGCTGAGTATGGGGCCGGTCAATTCGTCCAAATGCCGCAGAAACTGGCGAGCCTGGAAGTGAATGTCTTCATTGCCGCGTTTGAATTTGTCGAGTTCCTCAATCACCGTGATCGGAACGGCAATGTCGTCTTGGCCAAACGCCGCGATGCACTCGGCATCATGCAGCACAACGTTGGTGTCCAGCACAAATAGCTTGGGATAGTCGGAGCTCGCGTGCAAAATTCGATCCGTCCCAGTTAAAAGCGGTTGCTGCGTATCGTAATCCGATGCGGTAAAAGTCCCAAGTCGAAACCGGCGCCGCGGTCACACGCTAGCGGCGGCATCGGGATCGCCCGCGCCGGTGGCTGGGGGCAAAAAGTGCATGAAAAATTGCGCGCCGGCTACGGCGGCGCCTCAGGCTGACCGACCGTTAAACCAGGTTAGCGCTTGGGAATACCCGAAGCATCGGGGATTTTCCGCCCAGGCGTCCACGGCACACCGGCTTCGTCGAGTGCGGCTTTGAAGTTTTCAAAGTCTTCTTCGATCACAGCCTTTACGGCGCCTTCGACTTCCTGGAATTCCTCCATGGCGATTTCGTACTGCCGCTGATTCGTGCCGGTCGGACCATGCGAATGACCAAAGGTCCCGAACAGGGCGTTAGAGACGCGGCTGGCGATCGACGGCCGGGTCGCAGCGCGTCGGCGGCCGGGTGTTGAATCGCCCGTCAGTTTTTCGCGCGCGTCCAGCAATTTCAACTCCAATGCCCGCGCGTCGTCCAGCATCGTCATCGGTGCCTTGCGGCCGCCCTGGATAAGCCCTTTAGCCTGGCGCACCGATTCGACCGCGTCGTCAATGGTTGTTTGCAGGGCCGAGACCGCTTGTTGCAGCGCGGCGACCTGGAACTGGAAGTCCAACACTTCCTGACGGTCGGCGATTTCCAGAGTGGGTTCGACGATTGATTCAACTTGGAATTCCGCCGGCTCACCCAGCTGCGTTGTTTCGTCGTTGATCCGTTTGAATGCGGTTACATTGTAGGTGCCGGGCGTCACGGGAGGTCCTCCGCCACCGCCGCGGCGAAAACGGCGGCCGCCGCCACCGGCTGAGAAAGGAGCGTAGCGTAAATTCCAAGAGACGCGATGAATGCCCTGGGTGGCCGGACCGGAAAGGCGATCGACCACGTTGTTATCGGCATCGCGAATTTCGAAGATTAGCACGGGCTCGTCTTCCCGCTCTTCCGCCTTGATTTCGTCCCAACCGGGATACGGATTGTCTTTGTCCGCTTGTTTATTTTTGGCTTCGGCCGCTTGCCGTTGCTGCTGTTTGGTTTGCAACGTATCACGCAAGTAATACGTCAGCGTTGCTCCGTAGGGGGGATTCTCGGCGTTGTAGTAACTGTCCCCTTGTGATCCCTTGAGTCCTCCCAATTTGTCTTGAGGGTTATACAGCAAAGCTTTTTTGATTGGAAAAAACGCAAACTCATCTTTCAGCTTGTCGCCGTCGAGCTCCCGCAGTGGCGTGTAGTCATCCAGCACGTAGAAACTGCGGCCGAAGGTGGCGGCCACCAGATCGTTCTCGCGGCGCTGGATTTCAATGTCGCGGACCGAGATGTTTGGCATACCGGCGGACAATTTAATCCAGTTGTCACCGCCGCTGAGTGAAACGAACACACCAAATTCTGTGGCCGCAAACAACAATTCGGCCTTTTCGTGATCCTGGTTGATCCGCCACACCAGGTGCCGTTCGGGCAAGTCGCCTGAAATCAATTTCCAGGTTCGCCCGCGATCGGTGCTTTTCACGATGTAGGGGCTGAAGTCTCCAGTTTTGTGGTCATCCACGCAGGCATAAACTGTGTCCGCCTCAAACCGATCTGCCTTGATGTCGTTGACAAAGAAGTATTCGGGCACGCCAAAAATCTGATCGATCTTACGCCAGTTTTCACCGCCGTCTTCGGTGACCTGAATGAGCCCATCATCGGTGCCGACGTAGATCAGACCCTCGACGACCGGCGACTCGGAAATGGACGTCACGTTGCCGTACTGGCTCATCGCCCCCAGGTCCCACATCGCATCGATGCTCCACACGCGACCCATGAGCGGCATTAATAAACGGTCTTGATTTCGCGACAGGTCTCCGCTGATGGTTGTCCAGTTGTCGCCGCGATCGTCACTGCGGTGCAGTTTTTTGGAGCCGAAATACAACCGCGTGTGCGAATGCGGGCTGATGTGAATCGGCGCATCCCAGTTAAATCGCAGGTCGTCTTCTCCCTTTTCCGGCTGAGGACGAATGTCCACCGACTCACCGGTTTTGCGGTCGAAGCGCCGCAGAAATCCCTGTTGCGCCTCGCAGTAAATGATGTTGGGATCTTCCGGATCGATGGCGCAATCGTGGCCGTCGCCACCGATCGTGATCCGCCAGTCGGCGTTGCGGATTCCGGTATTGGACAGGGTTCGGGACGGTCCATATTGCGTGTTGTTATCTTGCGTACCGCCGACGACGTGATAAACCGGCCAATCGTAGTCCACGTCCACTTTATAAAACTGGGTGACCGGCAGATTTTCGGTGAAGTCGTAGGTCTCGCCGTAATCGTAGGACTTGTACAATCCGCCATCGCAGCCGACGACCAAAAAATCGGGATCGGTGGGATGAAACGCCACCGCGTGATTGTCGACGTGCTTGTTGGAATTGCCGATTGACTCGAAGTTGGCGCCGCCGTCCTCGGTCCGGCCGAGCACGACGTTGGCGTGGTAAACGACGTCAAAACGGTGCGGGTCGGCATAAATCTCCTGGTAGTAATGTGGCCCGGTGCCCCCCGACAGATAGTCGCTCATCTTGGTCCAGCTGGCGCCGTAATCCGCGGAGCGGTAAAATCCACCCTCGCGATCGGCCAGTTCGATCGATGCATAAATTACGTTGGATTGCTGCGGCGACACAGCCAGTCCAATCTTTCCTTTGTCTTGGCTGGGAATTCCCTTTTTCAGTTCCGTCCAGTTCTGGCCGCCGTCGGTGGATTTATAAATGCCCGTCTCCGGGCCACCGTTTACTAGCGCCGCCACGGTTCGATGTCGCTGGTGCGTGGCGGCATAGATCACGTCCGGGTTGTTGGGGTCGAGGTCGATATCGGTAACGCCCGTCCACGGACCCTTGGCCAGGATTTGACTCCAGCTGTTGCCGCCATCGGTCGATTTGTACAAACCGCGCTCGCCGCCTTGACTCCACAACGGGCCTTGGCAGGCAACGTAAATCACATGGGAATTGCGGGGGTCGACCAGAATTTTGGAAATGTGTTCTGACGCTTTAAGGCCCATGTTGGTAAATGAGGCGCCCCCATCGTGACTGACATACACCCCATCGCCATAGCCGACATGCCGTCCACCGACATTTTCACCGGTGCCAACCCAGATGGTGTGGCGATTGTTGGGGTCGATCGTGACGCATCCGATCGAGTAGGAACCGTAGTTGTCAAAAATCGGATTCCACGTCGTGCCTGCGTTCGTCGTTTTCCACAAACCTCCCGAGCCCACGGCGACATACCAGGTGTTGGGCTTTTGGCGATCGACCGCAATATCGGCTATGCGGCCGGACATCAGGGCGGGTCCGATGCTGCGAAATGCCAGTCCGCGGAGCAATTTGGAATCGACTTTGGCGGCAGCGTTATCCGCCTCTTTGGACTCTTGGCTGGTTTCCTGGCCCCATGTGTGGATGGCGAATGTGAAGGTGAGCGTCACAATGCACAGAAACGTGTTGAAGCGGTTCATTATGAATCCCCTGGTGTATCTCGTGTAATTCGTCGATGACCGGTTGCCGCCGCCGCCGCGTATGGAGCGGTGCGACGCTCGACGAAAATTCAGAATGGCCGTCGTTCAGGTATTTTGAACAAGAAGTTCTCGAATGTCTAACTGATGGCGTCGATTTGTTGGAGAATGTCAGCTGGACCGTCCGGTTGCACTCGTGTTGTTGAGAATCCATGGCCAATCGCTCATCCTCTGATCGCTCAACGCCAAAAAATCGCCAGGTGGATAGCGACCCAAAATCGCGCGTTCGTTCGCAATTTGGCCCTTCTGCCGCGGCCTACGCGACCAGCGACGTCCATGCGCGCGGTGAAAGCCTGGCGGTGTTGCGACGCGTCATCCATCCGCAACCATCGTGGCGTGCTGTGGACGTGGCTGCCGGCGCGGGCCACACGGCGCTGCTGTTTGCGCCGTTGGTGCGCGAAATGGTGGCCGTGGATCTGACAGCAGAAATGCTGGACCAGGCCCGCAGGTTGGCGCGGGCACAAGGCATCGAAAACCTGTCGACGGTGGAGGGAGACGCGGAAAATCTGCCGTTTGCCGATGGGCAATTTGATTTGCTGACCTGCCGACTGGCCTTGCACCATTTTCCCCGCCCCGACCTAGCGCTCGCCGAGTTTGCACGGGTGCTGCGACCCGATGGCAAACTTGGATTGACGGACAATATCACGGTCGACGACAGACCGGCGGCGGATGTTTATAACGAGCTTGAGATGATTCGCGATCCTTCGCACGTTCGCGTGTTATCGCGGGCCGAACTGCAAAATGCTGTGCGCCGGCATGGATTTCATATCGATCACGTGGAACAGCTGAGCAAAGAATTTGAGTTTCACGAATGGGCCGATCGGCAACGCGTGACGGAGGCAGGCAAGGGTCGCTTGTTGGCAATGATGAAAAATTTGCCGGCCGCACTGGTTCCATTGTT
>JBFILF010000302.1:0-6982 GCA_041599835.1 Pirellulaceae bacterium | reverse complement strand
CCGTATAACGGTCATCGCCATCACAGATTCCATCCGGCGGAAAGGGGTACTCGGTGCGAGGTCTCATGCCTTGGCTGCGACGATTGGTGTTTGTCATTGCATTCACCGCGGCTTGTTTTCTCCAACCGCGCCGCGGCATGGCCCAACAAGATGAATCGTTTTCCGTCGTCGAGGCCACCATTGCCGATATTCACGCGGCCATCCAGACAAATCAGCTCACCAGTGAACAACTGGTCCAGATCTATTTAAAACGTATCCAATCCTACGACCAGCCGACCAAACTCAACGCCATCGTCGTCGCTAATTCGCGAGCTTTGGAACGGGCGCGCCAGTTGGATCAGCAGTTTGAGCAAACAGGTAAACTGCTGCCGCTGCACGGAATTCCCGTCGTGGTCAAAGACAATTATGACACGCGGGATTTGCAGACCGCCGCCGGCTCGCTGGCGCTCAAAGGATCGATTCCCCCGGATGACGCATTTCAAATTCGCAAGCTCCGTGAAGCCGGTGCCATTGTTTTGTGCAAATCGAATATGGCCGAATGGGCCTATAGTCCCTGGTTCACCATCAGCAGCATCGCCGGGACGACCCGTAACCCGTATGACTTGGGTCGCGTGCCGGCGGGATCCAGCGGTGGCACCGCCGCGGCTGTGGCGGCCAATTTCGGAACGGTCGGCTTAGGAACGGATACCGGCAATTCGATTCGCGGGCCGTCAGCCCATTGTTGCCTGGTCGGCATCCGTCCCACTTTGGGCCTGACCAGTCGCGATGGCATCGTGCCGCTGTTTCTCCGCAACGATGTCGGCGGGCCGATGTGCCGAACCGTGGAAGATACGGCGCGGGTTTTGGAAGTGATTGCCGGTCACGATGCGGCAGACGACGTGACACGCCTGTGCTTGGATCACCCCATCGGCTCGTACGTGGCGGGGTTGGATCAAGACTCGCTGCGCGGTGCCCGGATCGGCGTTTTTCGCACATTGAGCAATCAGAAAACGGCCGACAAACAGTTTCTCGACCTATTTGAACAGGCGATCGAAGACCTCCGCCGGCACGGCGCGGAAATCGTCGACCCGTTTGACTTGGCCGAAATCGACTATCCGGCATTAATGCAGCTGCAAAACGTGTTGTGGCACGACACGTTTCGTTTCGACATCGAGGCTTATTTGCGGTCCCTCGGCGACCGCGCGCCGGTTTCGACGATCGAGGATATCCTGGTTTCAGGAAGATTCCACGAATCTGTGGCCGGGCGGTTGCGGTCGTCACGGACGCGGCGGCCGCCGAACCTGGAGCGACCATTTTCCGCGGACCCAAACGATGACCCGCAACGGGCCGCCCTGCGGGATGCCGTGGTGGCGGCCATGGATGCGCACGGTATTGACGCGTTCATTTATCCGACGTGGAACAACCCGCCGCGGAAGCTGGGCGATCTGAAATCGCCCGATGGCAACAACAGCTTTCACATTCCGCCGCACACCGGACAGCCCGGCGTCACGGTCCCGATGGGATTCAATCGCGATGGATTGCCCGCCGGATTACAGATGGTGGGCCGGCCATTTTCCGAAGCGCGGCTGCTCAGTCTGGCCTATGCCTACGAACAGGCAACGCGTCACCGCCGCCCGCCAAGCAAATTCCCGGAACTGTCGCGTTGATCACCAGCGAGCCTAACTCATCTATTTGAGATATTCATCCAGGAACTCGAGGATCGCCGAATATCCCTTCAACTGATTGGCTTTCTTCTGGAATCCGTGCCCTTCATCGTCAAACACGATGTACTTGACCGGAACCCCATTGGCGCGCACCGCCTCGACGATTTCATCGGATTCCACTTTCAGCACGCGCGGGTCGTTGGCGCCCTGCAGCACCATCAGCGGTTGTTGAATTTGCTCAGCGTGAAACAGGGGCGAGATGCTTTTGAAATATTCTTCATCCGAGAAATCACCCATTTCTTTTTCCAGCGCCGCCCGCTGGGCTTCCCACCAGGGTGGAATGCTTTGCACCGTTCGATACCAGTTGGAGATTCCAAAAATGTCGACACCGACCTGGAATTCCTGCGGCGCAAACGTCAGCGCCGCCAGCACCATGTAGCCGCCATAGCTGCCGCCAATGATGCCGATGCGATCCGGATCAACATAGCCGGTTTCGATCAACATCCGCTTGCTGGTCACACAATCCTTCAGATCACCCTTCCCGTGATTGCGGTTGTCCATTTGTTCAAACTTTTTGCCGTATCCGGAGCTGCCTCGGTTGTTGATCGCGTAAACAGCGTACCCATGGTTAACGAGATACTGAATCAGTGCGCGATAGCCGATGCGCGACTGGCCACCCGGCCCGCCATGGACCCACACCAATGCCGGCACCTTGTTCAACTCGCTGGCCTGATGCGGACGGTACAGGATCCCGGGTATCTGCACGCCATCGAATGATTTGAAGCGAACGACTTCACTGGAAACCAAATCATCGGGATTAATCTGTGGATTGAGCGACGACGTCAATTTGACCGGTGCCTCACTTCCGATCTGCCAGTAAAACAGGTCTCGCGGCATTTTATCGCTGGAGGCATAAATGGCCACGTGCTTCTCGTCGCGCGAAATGCCGAACGACGCGATGTCGGCGGATTCGATGTCGGGCATATCAATCGGCTGCATGGTGGCAGCGTCGTAAACTTTGAAACGCGTTTTGGCATCTTCATTGATGCCAACCAGGAAATACTTCCCATGTTTTGAGAATCCGGCAAAGGCTACGTCCCAATTGGGCTGCTCGATCGTTTCGCGATCGCCCGATGCCAGGTCATGTTTAATCAGGTATTTGAAATCGCTGTCGGCGTCGGTGATCAGGTACAGGGACTTGCCGTCCGGGCTGAACGACGCGGGCCGGTAATTCGCATCACCTTCGTGTTCGGTGATCAACTGGATCTCGCCCGATTCTCGGTCGTACAGGTAGGTGTTGCTGTCGTCGCGGCTGTTGGTCTTTGACAGCGCCAAGGTTTGATTGTCGGGCGTGATGTCCCCGTACGAGTATCCGTCGTCGTTCTGGAATATCATCTCGCGGTCAAACGTTTGAGCATCGTATTGATAAACGTCAAAGTAGCGCCGATCGCGTTCGTTGGTTCCGATGAAAAACGACCGGTCGTCCTGCGACCATCCGTAGAACTGGGCTTTGAGGTTTTCGCCTGGCGTCAGATCAACCGTCGTCCCGTCCTCATTTCGGAGATAGATGTGATCCAGTTCGTTACCGCCCTGGTCCGACGAGTACAAAAACCGTTCGTCGTTGGGAAAATATCCAAGCGCAAAAACGGAATCAACGGTGGACTTCGTCAACGGCTCGGGATCCCGCCCGTCGACGTACAAGGCGTAGGCGTTGAACACGCCGGTTTGGTCACTGCTGACCAGGATTTTTTCGCGGTCTGGCGAGAACGACGCGCCTGAATAGTTGACCGTTTTGAGAAACTGTTCAATGCTGTATTGTTTGACTTCGCGGGATTCTTGCGCGAACAGCCCACTCACAAGGCATAAGGCCGCCAGCAATGCGCCGCTGGCTCGGCGTAGTATCGTCGTCATCGTTTCACACCCTTTTTTCATTTTGTGGCATTCTTGAACAGGCCAGCGGTCTAGTGTAACGATTGCTCTCGGTCGAAACAGCTGGCGGCGTGAAATGGGCGGCCGCCAGCGGTGCTGGCGTGGCGTAGCGTCTGCGCAACTAGGGATCGGCCAGCCCGTTTTTGTAGACCGTGCCGCCCTTCATCACGAACGGAATGTCCTCTAACAACGTGACATCCTGCAGCGGGTCGCCCGTGACTGCCACCAAATCTGCCAGCATGCCGACCTGGATCTGCCCCCGGTCATCGACACCCAACAAATCGGCCGCGTTGATCGTCGCCGTGCGAACGGCGTCCGTGGGGCTCATGCCTTGCATGACGTACACGGCAAACTCTTTGCCGTTGTCACCGTGGGGAAACACGGCCGCATCCGTGCCAAAGGCGATTTTGACCCCCGCAGCGATCGATTGTTTGAGGCTATCGCGGGCCTTGGGCAGGATGTATTCGGCTTTTTCACGGATATGTCGCGGTAAATTGTTGAGGTCCAGAGCGTCGACCAGGTAAGAGGTCGGCACGTGGTAGGTGCCTTTCTGTTTCATCAGTGCGATGATTTCGTCGGTCATTTCCGAGCCGTGTTCGATCGAGGCCACGCCCGCCTTGACCGCCGCCAGAATGCCGTCCGCCCCGTGAGCGTGGGCGGCCACTCGGTGACCGTGTCGCGCCGCTTCCTCGACAATCGTTCGCATTTCCTCCTCGGAGTATTGTTGCGCTCCGACTGGTCCCTCGAACGACAACACGCCGGCCGTTGCGCAAATCTTAATGACTTTGGCGCCGTGCTTTATCTGGTAACGCGTCGCCCGCAACACTTCGTCAATGCCGTCGGCGGTGCCGTCCTCTGGACCGCGCTCGCCAAAACCCGGCGCGTAACCGGTACGATCGCAGTGGCCTCCGGTGATCCCCAGCGAGTGGCCGGCGGGAAACATCCGCGGCCCAATCACAAACCCTTGCTCGATCGCCTTCATCAACGAGACGTCGGCAAACCCGGCCGCCCCGACATCGCGCACCGTGGTGAATCCGGCCAACAACGTAATCCGCGCATTGTGGGCGCCGCGGAGCGCCCAGTCGGCCGGGCCTTCCTTGACGCCGCGATGGACCCAGTCGCCCTCCAGGCTGTAACAAAGGTGTGTGTGCATGTCGATCAATCCGGGCAGCAACGTCGCCTGGCCCAAGTCGATCGTACTATCCACGTCCGGTGCCGTGTTCGGGTTAATTGCCTCGATCGACTCGCCGTTAATCAAAATGACGGCGGGAGAAACATAGTTTCCTGATTGAACGTCGAGATACCGCGCGGCGCGAACAAGCTTGGTCTGGCCCCAACAAATGGGCGTCGCCGCGCACAATGACGACAACACCACAATCAACCCGAGACGGTGCGTCAGTTTTGAATTCATGCCAAGCTCCCCGCTACCAGTGTCATGACGTTAATCGATGGTTGGCCATTTGCGTCAAGTGAAAGGCAGATTTTACCTTGAAACGCAGCTGATTTCGCGCCATGTTTGCAGCAGCCACCAAAAAATCGAATCGTGATGCAAATTCGCATACCGGCTCTGTGACGCAAAAAACCCCTGGCGACATTTTTCGCCAGGGGTTTGCGGTCGGTACGGCAATTTTGTCGCTGCCGGTTAGCTTAGTACCGATAGTAATGCGGCCGGCATTCGGAACGCCGATAGTCGTAACCACGGTAGGCGCCGCGGTAACCGGAGCCCAGATATCCGCCGCCATAGATGGGGGCCGGATAGCCGCTGCGCTGGTAGTTGGACGACGGCCGGTAAGAGCGCGACCAGGGATCGACGCGATACGACGGGCGACGATACACATCCCAGCTGCCGTAATTCCAGCTGGTTCCCCACGAGCTGCAGCCGTTCTCGTTGCAAATCTGCGCCGGTTGTCGTGCCATCACCGAATTGGAAGTGAGAACGAGCATGACGGCCACCGCAAAAACAGAAAGCAATATTTTCATATGCGTCTCCTTGTAAACGGGATTGGAAATAACTTGCGGCAGTTAATTCGCATTTCCCATTCCCAATCGCTGGCCCAATGCTGCCCGGCGACGTGGGTCGACGAGAAATATCGGCACGTGAAACAATTGACCAACCCAAGTTGTATTCAGATCGAATACGGCATGCCGTCAGTATGATGGCGATTTCAGTGCTTCGAGTGGTTAGAGAGCGCTGCGGGCGATGTGGTGTGCGCGATAACGGCACGCCGCGCAAGCAAACTGGTTTGATAGGCCACTCATCCGCCCGCTGGCGCGGCGTGCTCGCATGTTGGGAGCGGCCTTTGCCCTAATCCAAGAAATCGCGATCCCTGAGTCGCTGGGGTACATACTGTTCGGTCACATAGCTGATATCCTTGCTGATCAACGCTTCGACTTCCAGCTTGAAATCGTTTTCGAGCATCTTGTTGATTTCTTTCTGCCAGTGTCTTTTCTTTTCGAACCAGGGATAGTTTGCGATTTGCCGCGCTCGCTTTTTATCGTTTTCGTTCAATTGGATGGTGACACTGGGCGACAAATCGCATCGCTCGTAGTCGATGCTTCGCAATCCGATATAACGGGCGGCCGGGATGGCCATCCGCTCGGACTCAAATGCCAGGTTGATCGATCCCTGCTTGATCACGCTGTAGATGTAATATCCCCACGGGTCGTTATCGAGCAAGCAGTAAACGGGCAGCTTTAATTCGTGATGCATGCGATTGAGCAGGCGGCGGACACCGCGTGGTGGTTGGCCGCCGCCATGAGTCAAGATGCATTTGTACTGCCGCCAGAATTTGTCTTCGTTGAATCGCCGCCAAACCGTATCTTTTTCCACGTGCAGGATGAATTTGGCTTCGTTCTTTTTGAATTGGATGATGTCCGGTTCGCAGATGGATGGAATGCTGTAGCCGCCACTACCCATCCGCGCGCAGTCGATCGTGTCACCGCTGTCAACCAACGTGATGGGCCCCACCATCGATCCGGCGTTCTTGGCGTACAAATGCAATTCTTCCCGCGATGAATTTAGCGTGACTTCCACGTCTTCGATGATCGGATCACAGTCTTTTTGCTCGTCGAACGTTTCCTCTTTGGTCCCCTCGATCGTGTGTTTGAGCAAGTAGTACATACCCCGGATGCTGGTGGTTTTTCCTTGTTCAATCAGTTTTTTGCAGCCGCTGCCGACGAGCATGGTTTGCATGTAGCTTTTGGCTTGCGACAGATTGAACAGTTCGCGGCGGTTCCGGTTGGAGCCCATTTCGATGATTTTGCGAGAGCGGTTGAATCGCACATTGGACAACGACCGCGAAGGAATATCGAGATGCGGCGCGCGGCTGCGTTGGGCGATGGTGACCACGCCATTGGCCATGTCGCGGATGGATTTCAACGTGCGCTTGTCGCGCGAGGTGAGGCTGGCT
>JBFILF010000301.1:0-6996 GCA_041599835.1 Pirellulaceae bacterium | reverse complement strand
TCATCCAAGCTTCGTGCATCGCCAGGCCATAGGGATTGACGAGGGTGGCGGCGGCGCAGGCCAGCACAATCGCCCACAATTCTATTTGTTCGCGCCGGCCCGTGCAGGGTGATGAACTGCCGATCAGCGCCGCCAAGGTCCAGCCAGCCGCCGCCAATCCCATCGTGGCGATTCCGGCCAAGACTCCGCCATGTAGATTGGTCCACGCCACACATATGGGAATCCACCAGGCAAGCCAACGGATGCTTCGACGTTGGGATTGCACGTCAATCAGTGAGCCGCAAAGCAAGGCAAACAAGATCATGGTTGTCAGGTGCGGTCGCACGTGCAGATTGTATGCGCTGGCGGCCAGCACCAACGTGAGTAGGAATGCGGTCACCAAGGGGTGCAAACCCTGTTTCACAAACCGGTAGCCAAACCAGGCGTAAAGGCCTGCCAACAAAATCGCCGTGGCCGCGACCAACCCGTCCCAGCCACCCAGCGCGTGGCACAACGCCATCAGACATTCGCTCAGCCACTGATTAGCGATCCAGGGCTGCCCGTCAAACGTAAAGGTATACGAATCGGTGTAAACCAACTGCTGAGTGCCTAGGATTTGTTGGCCGACGGCGATGTGCCAGAACGTATCGGGGTCCTGCAGCAGTCGGCTGCGCCCCAACACCAGCAAGGCCAGTAACCCGATGACAAAAAATGCCAGCGAGGTATTGCGAACTTGCTCGGTCACGAGTTGCCGTCCAAAACTTGAGCGTCGAACAGAAACCAGATTGATCGGCGCCGTTGGGATGTCGCGCCAAACTCAGCTTACGTTTTTTCAGTATCGTCCAATATCAGATGCCTTGAGATTCCAAATTGGGAAATCGTGAAGTTGCTGATCGGCTCGCCAGCGCCGGTAGCGGTTTGGGGGATTGCCCCATCGGCAGCGCCAACCTGACGGAGTTCAAGCGCAAACCACAGTTGGCGCTAGTTGACAGTTTGGAAAACCGCCTTTTGCGGGAATCCAGGTAAATCGCGGGGAATTCAAGCAAATAGGTTTTCCCACTGGCTTTGGCATGGCGTTTGCCAAATACGCAACGTCTGGTTCGCCGCATCGGCAACCGTGTGGACTGTTTGTTTGTTATTCGGAGGTAGATTGAATGTCTAAGTTCTATAGTGGCGTTCGGAAATTTTTCCGAGAAGAAGACGCGCCAACCATGGTCGAGTATGGATTGCTGGTCGCCTTGATCGCGGTCGTTGTGGCAATTGCCGCCGCCGTTTTGGGCCAAGGTATCAGCACGCTGTTCGTCGATGTGGATAGCAGCCTGTAACGCACGGCCAGATCTTTGATCCGACAACAAGATTCCTTCCCTCGGCGACGAGGGAAGGAACATGTCGGCGTATCAATGAAAGAAGGGCGGGTCAGTGCGCAAGACAACGGAGCGAAACAGATTTTTTCAAGGGTGTGTGAGGTTCTTGCATGAAGAAGATTCACCCACATTTTTGGAATACGGTTTGTTGATCACGCTGATTGCGCTCGTGGCTATCGTGGCGATTACCGTTTTTGGCGGTTCCGTCAGCGAATTATTTGAGGACGGCAATGACGCGTTCCCGTAATTCAGATTGCTTGGGGCGCGGTAGTTCAACGATTCGCAAGTCGCTTCTGCGAACAAAGAATGGATGTTTGAAGTAGTTTTGGCCAGGGCACAAGGGCTCTTATTATGAGTATTTTTCCGGTAGTGGTTATCGCCGGTTGTGCATTGTGGGCAGCCATCACGGACGTTTCGAAATTTAAGGTTTACAATTATTTGACAATTCCCTGTTTCGTTGGCGGCCTGGTTTACGGGGCGCTAATGTACGGACTGAGCGGATTTTTGTTTGGTCTTGGCGGAGCCCTTCTGGGACTGGGTATTTTGATCATGCCCTATCTGATGGGCGGTCTCGGCGCCGGCGACGTCAAGTTTGTGATGGCGATTGGGACCTGGCTCGGTCCCGTTCTGTTGCTCCCCGCAATCATCATTGGATGCATTGCAACAGGAATGTATTCATTAGTGTTAATTTCGCGGCAAGGCGGTTTTCGCGGTGCCTGGTTGAACCTGCGGCTTATGTTCATGCGCCTGTCAACCATCGGCAAACACTTGACATTTGAGGATGATTTTGAAGCGGTTCAATCCGTGGCACAGCGCGATGACCGCCGAGGCCGACTGATCCCGTTCAGTGCAATGGTGTCGGTCGGGATTGCGGCGGCGATCGTGATGCATTTTGTATTCGGCATCGGGTTGATGGGCAAACAATAACTGAACTTTTTTGAGAGCTAATCATGAGTTTCAGAACAATTCTGGTGGGCATTCTGGCCGCCATCTGTGGCGTGTCCGCAACGGTGGGCGTCAATCTGTTGAACAAGCAAAAACCGGTCCAGTTGACCGGCATCGTGGTGGCCCGCATGAAAATCGATCAGGGTACAAAAATCACCAACGACATGGTGCAGGTCAAGGAATGGCCGGCCAACCTGCTGCCACCCGAAGCCGTGACGAATTCCGACCAGGCCGTGGGGATGTACGCGACATCCACGATCATCAAGGACGAACCGTTGCTCAAACCCAAACTGAAAGAAACGTTTGGCAGGATTGTGATTCCAGAGGGATTTTTGGGTGTCGCCATTGAAACCCCCAATGAAGCTTCGGCGGTTGGCGGTTTGCTGGTCCCCGGAAACCGGGTAGACGTGATCCTGACCATTACCCAGCGGCATGAAGTGCTGGGCGGACCGATGACCCTGACCTTGTTGGAAAACATCGAGGTCCTGGCAGTCGGTCAACAGTACGAATCCTCGTCCTCAGGGATGATCGAACCGGACAAACGATTGCGGTCCGTCACGTTATTGGTCAGGGAAGGCAATATGGCGAATGAAATCAATTTGGGCCAAGAAATTGGCAAACTACATTTGGCATTGCGCAGCCCCACCGACGTAGATTCTCGTGAACCTAAGACCGCGACGAGCTTGCGCGAACTGATTGCTCAAAAGGAAATCGAGCCGGAAACACGCGAAAATCCGCAAATCGCCAAATTGAATACGCAAATTGAGGATGTCCGCAATCAGGTGCTGGGATTCATCGACCAAATGACCAACCGGTTTGCGGCATTGGAAGCCATAAAGGTGGACGATGAGGATCAGAAGATTGCCTACGTAAAGATCCCTGCCGGCATGCGTGCCATCACCATCCAAACGCCTAACGAAGCGGCTGGCGTGGCCGGATTGTTGCAGCCCACTAACCGAGTCGATGTGCTATTGACTTTAGATGCCCGCAGCACGAGGCTGATCGAAAATACGCATCTCAGCACATTGCCCGTCAGTACCTTGGAGTTATTGGCAAACGTGGAGGTGCTAGCGGTTGATACTAAGTTGGAAGAAACGACCGAGGGTGCTGACACTACCATGTCCCGCTCGGTCACGTTATTGGTCGAACCCAAGATGGCAGAGGACCTGAACCTAGCCAACAAATTGGGCACCATTGGACTGACATTGCGCGGGCCGGCCGACAGTGACGCCGAGCAAGGTCCCGTTCGATCCACGTTTTTGGATCAGTTGTTGTTGCCGCTTCCCGAAGAGGAAGGGGTTGCCGACGCTGAACCGATCGAACAACGTGGTGCCCACATCAAATGGGTGCGGATGAACCGCGGCGGATTCAGTCAGGATGTGAAAGTGTATACCGGTCGACCGGCGCCCCAACCAGAAGAAGCGGGCGATACCGACACGCATTGATCCGGGCATCAAACTGGCAGGACGACAACTAGATTACGGAACGAATGATGCTTTGGAAATCGAAAAAGGCCAAATCCAAAAAAGACGGAAATTTCGAGCGGTTTCACGGAGATTTGGCCGCCGCCATCGAACCGACTGAGCACCAAAACGGTGCCGCTCCGCCGGACGCGGAAGCCGAAGCGGTCGAGCCGGAGACAAAATCTCCTGAACCGGAAGCAGAATCTGCGGATGAGGCAGATGATGAATTCCAGGTCATCAAAGAGAAAGTCCATCGCGAGGTCATCAATAAAATTGACCTCTCCATGATCGGCACCATGAAGGAGGAAGACTTGCGGCACGAGATACGCCGCAATGCCGACCTGCTGCTTTCCGAACTCGATTTCGATCTGACGCCCGACGAGCGCGAACAAATCATCGGTGAAGTCATCGATGAAACGTTCGGGTTGGGACCGCTGGAGCCTTTGTTTCGGGACGACAGTGTCACGGACATCATGATTAACGGGGCCCACACGGTTTATATCGAACGCAACGGGCGGTTGGTTCTGTCACCGGTGAAATTCGCCAATGACGACCACGTGATCAAAATTATCCAGCGGATTGTCGGGGCGATCGGACGGCGTATTGACGAAACCAGTCCCATGGTCGACGGCCGCTTGGAAGACGGCAGCCGAATCAATGCGATTATCCCGCCCTTGGCATTAGACGGCCCGCTGGTGTCCATTCGACGGTTCGGGGCCAAACCGTTGAAAGCGGAAAACCTGATTGAAAACCACTCCATCACCGACGACATGCTGGAGTTTTTGCGGGCGTGTGTCAAAGGACGATTAAACGTTTTGATCTCTGGTGGTACCGGTAGCGGTAAGACCACGCTACTCAATATCCTCTCGGGATCGATCAACCATGATGAACGAGTGGCAACGATCGAGGACGCGGCGGAGCTGCAATTGCAGCAACCCCACGTGATTCGGATGGAGACGCGGCCGCCCAATATCGAGGACGAAGGCGAAGTCACGACGCGTGACCTGGTCCGCAACGCATTGCGCATGCGCCCCGACCGGATTGTAGTCGGCGAATGTCGCGGACCCGAAGCGCTGGACATGCTGCAAGCCATGAACACCGGTCACGACGGCAGCTTGACCACCGTCCATGCCAACACGCCGCGCGACGCGCTGATGCGTTTGGAGATGATGGTGGGGATGACCGGTGTCGACATTCCGGTGTGGACGATTCGCCGCCAGATTGCATCGGCCATTGATATTGTGATCCAGGCCGTTCGATTGACTGGCGGCGGTCGCAAGATTATTGCCGTGTCGGAAATAACTGGCATGGAAGGTGAAATCATCACCATGCATGACATTTTCGTTTTTGAGCAACAAGGCGTCGACGAAGACGGTCGGGCTTACGGCGAATTCAAGGCGACGGGCGTCCGCCCGAAATGCCTCGAGCAGCTGGCGGCGGCCGGCATGCACCTGTCGACGACGCTTTTTGAGCAGCGCGTTATCGGCAACACGACAAGTTAACAAAGTTAATAGCGGCGGTTTGAAAATGACCGGTTTATTAATCAGCTTTTTGACCTTTGCCGCGGTCTTCCTTGGAATCTTCGCTCTCAATTTGATATTGACCGATATTTTCAAATCGGAGCGCCAAAAACGACTGCAGGATATGGAGGGCGAATTTCGTGTCCAGCTGCGGCAGCGGGCCAGGGATTCGATCGACGAAGACGAAAATCTGTCTGAATTGGCCGCCGAAGTCGGCGAGGTAAACTATTTTTCCCTGGCGGATTTTCTCAAACAGTTTCGGGAAATGACCACCCAAGCGGGCATGAAAACGTCCATGCAACGCATCTGGATGATCAGCGTGGTGGCCAGCGGCGGGTTGGCCTTCTTGCTGTTCTGGTTGACGTTTAATCCGGCGATCAGTGTTGTTTCGTTCGCCATCGGGCTGTTCGCGCCGATTGCCTTCGTGGCCCAAAAGCGCCGCCAACGCCAGGAGCTGCTCTGTTCGCAACTGCCTGACGCTCTGGATTTGATGAGCCGAGTATTGCGGGCCGGTCAAACGACGACCCAAGGAATGAATGCTGTGGCCGAAGAATTCAAGCCACCGGTGGGCGAAGAATTTGGCTACTGTTACGAGCAGCAGAACCTTGGACTTTCGACCGACCTGGCATTGCGACAATTGGCCAAGCGAACCGGCTTGATGGAAATCAAAATTTTTGTGATGGCCGTGTTGATACAACGCCAGTCCGGTGGAAATCTGGCCGAGCTGCTGGACAAACTGGCCACCGTGATTCGCAAACGGTTCGAACTCAAAGGAATGATCAAAAGCCTCACGGCCGAAGGCCGCTTGCAGGCGACCTTGCTGATCATCCTGCCGTTTGCCGTATGGGTATTGCTGTATTTTGCCAACCGAACTTACGCTTTGAAATTGTTGGACCATCCCCATTTGATCGTCGGCAGTATCATCAGCCTGTTCATTGGGGCGATTTGGATCAAGAAAATAGTCAATTTTGATTTTTAAGTGAAGTTATGACCATCGATCCAAATTTGTTTTTGGCAATCGGCCTGGCGGTTGTTTGTGTGCTGGGTATCGCCGGTCTGCTGATCCTGGGCGGTCGCGAAGAGACAGTGGCCGGCGCAGCTACCGGTACTGCCCCCGGCGGTCCAAACATCCAACCGATCGCCAGACCTGACGAACGGGAATCTGCCGCGGAGAAAATGCGGGAGCGACTTGTCCACGCCGGCCTGTACAAACAAAATTCGCCTAGTTTTTTTTATATGACCCAATTCTTGTTCGCCGCCATTCCGATTTTCTTCGGTGTGGCCGCATACTTTATGGGTTTCGTGGGTTTGCGGATCGCCCTGTTGTTCGGCTTGATGACTGGAATCGCCGGCGTCGTCGCACCGGGGCTGTGGTTGGATTACCGCAAATCGAAACGGCAAACTTCGATTCGCCGAGCCCTGCCCGACGCCCTGGACGTGATTACCATTTGCGTGGAGGCGGGCTTGAGCCTGTCCGCCGCCTTGGTCCGCGTTTCCAAGGACCTACGCTCGACGTATCCGCTGTTGGCGACCGAGCTGACGATCGTGCACCGGCAAATTCAAATGGGCAAAAGCACCGGCGATGGGTTGCGGAGTTTTGCCGAGCGATTTGATCTGGAAGAGCTTCGCTCGTTGGCTTCAGTTGTCCAACAATCTGAGAAGTTTGGCGCAAGTATATCGACGGCGTTGAGGGTACATGGCGACTCCTTGAGAACGCGTAGAATG
>JBFILF010000300.1:0-7001 GCA_041599835.1 Pirellulaceae bacterium | reverse complement strand
CATTTGGGACACCGCTTGGCAATTCGTCAAAACGGCGCAGAAAGTATGTTTGACGGGAACTCTGACGGTTGGGCTTGCTTGTCCTCGTCATTATATCGCGACCAAAATATGCAGGAAACGGATGACAACTAATCAAAAAATATCCGTGGCGTCGGACACTCGGTGGCAGGCCAGGGCTTAATTTGAGGTTGACACCCGACGAGAATGGTCGTCCGCCAATCGAAACTGAAATCCATTGACAATCTTTTGCTGAACCCAAGAAATCTCATGAAACATCAGGACGCCCAGACACCGACATCGGATTCGCCGCAACATCAGGCCCGGACGGCTCGATGGTTGCGCTCCGAATTGGCAGTGTTGGCGGTCACCGCGATCTACATGCTCATCGCCTTGGTTGCGGCAGCTGTCACGGGAAAATTGGAATTCGTCTTTTACCTGGGCGTCATGCTGATATTAATCGCACTGGTCTTGCTGTTGCATCGGCGCATTCATTTGCCGATGCCTGCACTCTGGGCACTTTCACTTTGGGGACTGTTGCACATGTCGGGAGGATTGCTGCAGATTCCAGAATCCTGGCCGCGGCACGGCGACGGCAATGTCTTGTACAACTGGTGGTTGTGGCCGGGAATGCTCAAATTTGACCAGCTTGTTCACGCTTACGGATTCGGTTTGGTGACATGGATCACTTGGGTTGTCATCAAGGCATTGTTTGAAGAAGTCGGTTTTCGCCTCAAACCGACATTGGGGCTAATGATTCTTTGCGTGGCAGTAGGAATGGGAATGGGTGCCGCAAACGAAGTTGTCGAGTTCGCTGCCACGTTGACACTTCCGCAAACCAACGTCGGCGGATACGAAAACACGGGCTGGGACCTGGTATCGAATCTGATTGGGTGTCTGATTGCGTCGGCTCTGATTTATCGACTGGACCGAAAGTCGTGACCCGCCGCACTACGATGACCATCGTCGATTCGATCAGCTGAGACGTCCCGCAAATTATCCGTCGATGTCAGACCTCAAATGCGACAAAAAAATCGGCGATAATTCTGATTTTGGCCAACTTCTGTGGCTGATGAGTACATCTGTTGCGGTAACCGATTTCGGTGCCTAAAATCCTACCGTTCCTCCTCCACCTAATCACATATATCTCATATTAAGAGGTAAGATTATGAAGCGGAATCATCGTGAAGTGGACCTGAAATTTGAAGGATTAGAACCGCGGATTGTTCTATCACTCATTTTTGCGGTAGGCGACGATATCTTTACGGGAGAAGCACCGGTTATTGATGTCGGCGACCTGCATCACGAAGAACATCATCGGCCGGGTCATGGTGGTGGTGGACCTCCGGGAGGTGGCGGACCCGCAATTGACTTGCCCACCGTCGCTGCCCACGAATTCGGCCATTCATTAGGTCTGGGACACAGCAGTCATCCCGATTGCGGAACGGCTAACCAACCATTGATGTGTCCGTTTTACATCGGCGAAAGCTTCCAGCTGCACCCTGAGGATATCTCCATCATTCAGTCGTTGTATCCAGGAGGCGGATCGGGCACCTGGGCCGATCCCAACATTACGTATAGCTTTACGCCTGACGGTTCCCGCATGGATCAGGGAGGCCGCAGCAAGCTGTTTAGTTCTATGAACGCTGCCTTCGGATCGGAAGCGATCTGGCAGCAGATCTTTGCTGACGCCCTCCAATTGTGGGCTGACGCGGAACCGGTTCTCAATTTTACCGAAGTTTCCGATGATGGCTCCGCGTTTAATGTCAGCGGTGCCACCCAAGGCGACTCGCGGTTCGGCGACATCCGGATTTCCGGTCACAAATTTGATGGCGCGTCCGGCACGTTGGCTCACGCCTATTTCCCGCCGCCCAACGGTGCAACAGCAGCTGGCGATGCTCATTTTGACACCCAGGAAAACTGGCAAGATATGCGGGCGGGCGGCTGGTCACTCGGCGGTTTTCCAGGGGCTCATGGCCATCACCCGGGCCACCATCAGCATGGACCGATGATGCTGGTCGCGGATTTCACCGGATCAAACCTGGCTGACGTTGCCGTCGCATTTCTCGATCAGTCGACGGCCGAAACACCGGCCGTTCAGTCAGAGCCTCAACCGGAGCTGGATGTTTTACCGCAACTCGAAAGGCAAGATGTCGATATGGCAGATCAGCAGTTTTCTTCGCCACAATCCATGGTGTTAGAATGGAGCGAAGGGCTGAACCTTGATCGACTCACCGTACAATCAGGCCAGTCGGATGGGTTGGATGCGTACCTGCCTTTGGATGAACTGGACCAAGATCTGTAACCGGATCAGTCCCATCGTTAAGCTTTGCAAACGGCACTCATGGAAATCATGGGTGCCGTTTTTTTGGCAATTCGGATCGCTATCCTAACGCCCACCGTTCAACAATAGGGAGACCGTGATGCGTTTTGACCTGAATCAATCCGCCGATATATTGGGCCGCACTCCCACATTGCTAAGGCATTGGTTGTCTGGGCTCGGACGGGAATGGATCGACAACAACTACGGCCGCGATACATTCAGCCCGTTTGACGTGATAGGTCATTTGCTGCACGGTGAACAGACCGACTGGATGGCGCGCATCGAGATTATTTTGGAACACGGGACCACCAAAACATTCACACCGTGGGACCGCTATGCCATGTACACCGAGAGTCAAGGGAAATCGATTGATCAGCTGCTGGATGAGTTTGCTGCGGCCCGGCAACGAAATCTAACCAAGCTGACTGCCAAAAAATTAACGGAAGCGGATTTGGATCGCACCGGCACTCACCCGCGGTTTGGTACCGTTACGTTGCGCCAACTGTTGGCAACTTGGGTCACACATGATTTGAATCACATTCATCAGATTGCCAAGTGCATGGCCTGGCAATATCGAGACGAAATTGGACCCTGGCGCGAATACGTAACGTTTATCGATCGATAAATGGCCTCGATAAAACGACGAGTCGTGTGAAGCAAATTGCTTAGTCATTTGGCATCGAAATGCCTGGCGGCAAACTGCAGGTACTGCTCCCAGTCGAATCGCGTTACGTCGTGGCGGCCTTGCCGCAGGTGATATCCAATTGTGTCGCCGACTTGGCGGTTGGGCGGTGGCATCTCGTTCACGCCGATGCCCGACAGTCCGAACAGTTGGTAAACCGGCCCAGCATACTGCGCGGCCAGAAATTCGCCTTTGGGATCCGCCCACAAATCCTCCGTCGCGCTAGCGACGTACACGGGTCGTGGGGCGATCAAGGCGAACAGCATGTGCTGGTCCACCGGCAACTCGTTTTCGCGAAGTGCGTATTGATGATGGTTTTTGCAAAACCAATAACCAATCGGTTTGACCATGTGATGGATTCGTTCGCCAAAGCACCGCCGAAAAAGTGCCGCACCGCCGCATCCCGAATTATTGCTGATCGCCATGGCAAAGCGCTGGTCCCCAGCGGCCGCCCACAGCGCGGTTTTTCCCAGCCTCGAGTGTCCGATCACGGCAACTCGTCTGGCATCAATCGCAGGATCTTGCTCGAGATAGTCCAGCGCACGTGAAAGCCCCCAGGCCCACGCCCCGATCGATCCACATTCATCGTCTTCCGGTGCCGTTTGGCCCGGGCGATAAAATAGTGGATGAACGCCGTCGGTAAAATCGATTTTGTCCGGATCGATATCTCCGTAATAAATCGTTGCCAAGGCAAATCCGGCTTTGACCACCATCTCAACTTGCCATCGTTCCGCATACGCTCCGCGGGTTTTGTCCGTTGCCCGGTGGTTCTCGATTCCCAGTGCATCATTTCTTCTCATCCAATTCTCGTTCATCCGGATTTGCGGATCTTCGTGAACCGACTGGTTGCCAAAAAAATTCAACCCTAAAAAACCAGGTGCTGGACCATTCGCGTTATTCGGCACATATAGCAGCAGGTCCATTCGCGGGCGCGACTCGTTCGAGAAAAATATGCGAACTTGTTTGCGCGTGGCCATGCCTCCCAGAGCCCCAGGACTCGACTCCAACAATTCAAATCGCAAAGGCGCCGCCGGCCGATCGGGAATACGGCCGTAAACGTGACTCTCAAACAGCTCTACGATTCTTGGCCGCTGCGAATCCTGCCATTGCCTGACCGAATGGATGGGCCGCCCGCGATTGTCCAACAACACGTTGGGCAACGAATACTCGGGTACCCTGGTCTCATCGTAAATGACGTCGTCCGGTTGGGCGGTTAACGGTTCGGCATTCATCGCGATTAACATCATCATCAAGAGTGTTGAGACGAACAAACGCAGGTTACGCCATCGTGCTCCGTTTGAATCACATTTGGCATTTAACATGGAGATTCGGTGCTCGTACTTGATAAACCGTAGCTGCGACACGCTACCGCTTGGGCGTGAACTCACGGTTAGCCTGCAGCGAATACTGTTTTGCCGTTCAAGTATGCGGAAAGCCTCAACATTTTTGCTCAGCGGTTTCCCGGATATCCGGTTTTCCACACTGTGCTTTTGGTGTTTGGCTGCCGGAACCAGGGTTGCTGCGGCAATGGCCGATAAACCGGATCTGCGTCGCGCTCCGGCATCGTTTTCGCCACGCCACGCAACGCGGCCAATGCAGCCTGCACGTCTTGGCGATCCGAATTGATCAAATTGTTTTCTTCCGATGGATCTGACGCCAACTCGACCAATTTGGTCGGTTTACGATGTTCGTCGATGTACAACTTAAAGCGTTTATCTCGAATGACTCGATCTCGAAACCAAAACTTGTTTTCGACGCCCTTATCCGTCAGACGCGCTTCGTTGCGGCCGCCCATGGACATGATCCAACCGCGCTGCGAATCGGCCGCGCGGCCCAAGATCAGGTCTTTAAACGAGCGGCCATCAATTGCGTGTGCGTCGGGCAACTCGCCGCCGGCCAAATCGACCAGGGTTGGCAGCAGGTCCGTGAAGTCGACCAATGCATCAGAAACAACTGCCTCGGGCACTTTGCCCGGGCCGTTGACAATAAACGGAACGCAGATCCCGTTTTCGGTCGTCAATGATTTGCCACCTACCATGTCCCGCCCGTTCACCATTCCAGTGATGCCGCGACTTGTCCCGTTGTCGGTCGTCCAGATGATGATGGTATTTTCGCGAATCCGAAGTCGATGCAACGCGTCGACCAGCCGTCCTAACAGCTGGTCCGTGTATCGCACCATGGCGCGATGTTTTTCCATCTTCGAGTCCGCATTCGGCTCGGCAGGAGTGTGCACCAGTGGTCCATGAGTCAACACCATTGGAAAGTAGAGAAACATCGGCTGATCTTTGTTTCGCCGCATGAAATCTATTAGAAACTCGGTAAACACATCGGGGCCGAATGCGCCACGGCGCGTCTCGCTGTATTGATCCGTATATATATAGGGGTCCCAGTAACGTTTGCCGCTGGCCGGGTTGCCACCTTCGAAACCGGTCCACATGCAGTACTCTTCAAATCCGGCGTCCACCAGTGCGTTCGGCTCCTGTCGAAAGTCGTCGATTTGCCATTTGCCGGCGACGGCGGTGCGATACCCGTTGTCTTTCAACAAATTTGCCACCGACGGATTGAGTTCAGGATCAAAACTGCATCCGCCGCCCCAACGCGGCACATCCCAGTGGTTGACCCAACCATGGCGAAACGGATACTGGCCGGTCAAAAGCGTCACGCGCGTCGGCGTGCATTGCGGCATGCAGTAAGCGTTTTCGAAGCGCATGCCGCCCGCGGCCAACCGGTCGATATTGGGCGTCTCAATGCCCTCGGCTCCGTAGCAGCTGATCCACTCTTTGCCCAAATCGTCAACCATGATTAACAGGATGTGGGGCCGCTCGTTAGCCGAATCTCGATCCGATTGCGCCTGGGCCAAATTTGGAGTGGACAGCGCCAACAGGATAAGCAGGGTCAGGCGCCGCTTGGGCGTTTTTGCCGGCAATCGCGCCAGTGAGTGAAATGAGTTCATTCCGGTTCCACAGTGAGCGACCTATAAAAATAGCGCACCCATCGATCATATCCGGAATGCAACACGATTTGAATCAGCGGGGCGAAGCGGAAAAATGGGACGGCGTGATCCCGCTAAACCGGCGGCGAATTGTCAAGGATTACCCTGTTCAATGAGTGTCGGGAGCACGCGAGTGAAAGGATGTTCAAGCAGCCTTTCCAGCAGGAGTGATCTCGAACCGGTCCGTTGCAAAGCTTACGCGGCGGCCCCGATCGTAATCGACCAGTTGTTCTCGCGTACCAATTGTTTCAAAAACGATTTCGGTAAACGGATTAACGTTGTCGATCGCAGACGGCGGAACCACGCCGGACATTTGGACTTCGATGTTCCCCCGGTCGGTTTGATGCTTTACGTGCCGCAATCGGATTGTCTGTGCACCAACTCGCAACTTCATCTTTCTCCAGATTTCGAAGCTTGCTGCGTGCCGCACAACAAAGTTGATCCGATAACCGGTATTTGGCTTAAGTGGTACAAATATCGACGACGTGTTTCCAGGTCCTGCCCATCGCAATGTACCGCCGCATTCCGATTTAGAACGCGGGTACCACCCGGTTTGAATGACGCTATCGCTAAACTCAACATGGGCATGCGTTACCCTCGGCGCTGTCTCTGTGTGCCGGTTTTGAAAATGCTGTTTGAGAAATTCGTCCAGTCGTTGTTGTGTACCGGGGCATGCATATTGTTTGAGAATCTGTGGGGGGCAGCTGCCGGCGGCGTCCGGATCGAATTTCATCCAAAACGATGCGAACCGGCGAAGAAATTGTTGTTTAGCAAATTCGTAAAGCTGCAGGTCAAAGCGATTGACATGGCGAACCAGATTCAGATCTTGCGTAGACAATGAGTGTTTCGGGCAATTTGTCTTTTCCGTTGCGTTAAAATGAAAACGAAGCTGCCGCCGCGGGCAGGCGAGACGGTAACTGAGCAGATCGACGGCTGGATTCATCAACTCGCAGATTCCAAAATGAAATAACTGCATCAAATTCTGTTTGGCCTGTTCCAGCATCCGT
>JBFILF010000299.1:0-7131 GCA_041599835.1 Pirellulaceae bacterium | reverse complement strand
GCCGTTAGGATCCGATTTAGGCCAATTTGCAGGTTGGGACTAATTAACCCGATTGCAAATCGATTGATGAAGGCACCGATCATCGCCAGTTCTTTGCGCTGGATCTCCAGCGGAATCATCAACAGGACATCGATGATTCCGTAGACTAGACCGCAAGTGATCCCAAGCTTGATTTTTGACATTTCTGCACTCCGGCGATCAACGTCACGAACAGCTTAAGGTGTTTGTCCGCTGGATCACTATGGCCAAGCCAATGGGGTCTTTTAGATTTGCAGGCAGAGGTGCGAGCGGCTGGCCGATGCGGCTACCCGTCTTGTAACCGTCGAACAGAAGCCGATGCGAAAGCGTATGGCAGCTTGCGGCATGCAGGATAATGAGATTGATTTCATCGATGCCTGGGCGAAACCGCACTTCTTGCAGCTACGTACGGAGAACACGACGTAATAATTGTTGGCTGCACATGTAACCGGGAGTTCCGGCGACCGATCCACAGGGATACGTTCCGGCACCACACAGATAAACATTGTCCAGGCACCCGAATCGGTAAAAGCTTGTCGCCGGATCGTCGGCATACGTCCGGTCAAAAAAGGTCTGGCCGCCAATTAGCATCGTGTGATCAAGATTGCCTTCCGGAAAATGGAAAAGTTGTTGCAGATCTTTGGGTGTCAATAGACTGGTCCATACGCAGTCTTGCGGATTCTTAATGTGTTGGAATAGTTGTTCTTTTACTTGGTCTTCGACGTCTGGCAACTCGGCGCCGTTTTCGCTTAGTGACAGATTCTTAAAAAAAACGGCCAGGCGATCGAACGGCTCACTTTGCTCGAGATGGCGCATTGCTGCTCCCTCACAGTAAATCTGCATGTACCCCGGCACGTAATCGAAATTGTTGTCCAGGACCTTGAGCGTGGCATCTTCGAACTTTTGAAGACTGGAAACGAAAAACAGAAACCTGAAGGCGGTGTCAGAATCATTGGCATATGAATCAAATTTCCAGCGCACTGGTTGCCTGAACATCAGATTTAGCTTGCCGCTACTGCCGCAAAATCGCTGGCCTTCGGTTTTCTTGATCTGCCCCGGGCTTCCGATCAAGCGAGTGGCCGTCAACGGATCGGTACCCAGAATCAAATAGTCAAAACCGAGTTCTCGCTCGCTACCTGCTTGTTCGTACGACACGCTTCCTTTGGCAACATTCACACCACAAAGTTTGCTTGACAGATGGATCTTGACGCCGAGTTCGGTATTGATTCTGGCCAGTTCCTCGGTGACCTGCCAAATACCTCCTTTGACAAAGCCATAGTAACCGCCAAAAACGGACCCTGAGTCCATGAGTGGCAGAGTAAATGCTGAGTAGGCATTGCTTAATGACACCGGCCCGCTTTCGGTCACGGTCATCGCCATATAAACCTTGCTGCGCTCACTCGTGAAATAGTGATCCAACAGGGTCCTGGCCGTCCCGGTTATCCATAGATCCGTCAGGGTATCGCCGAGAACGCGTTTCGCGTCACCGAGGGTCGGTGGTGTTGCGTCGACAAACCCATCCTGGAGAAAGCGGACGACTCTTGCCTCGTCTTCCCGAAACGCTTTAACATCACCCTGCTCTCCCCATTTGCTGGCCAGCTCGCGGTCGAGTTCGATTGGGTCACGGTAAATCCAGGTCGGCTCATTGTCGCCGGGAAAGTAAACAAACTTGGGGTGCTCGGGGACAAATGTCTGCAAACGGCTCGACAGCCCGGTTTCCTTGAATACGAATTCCTGCATCAGGCCAAGCACTGACGCTCCAAGTGCGTAACGTTGAACCACGCCACCGACAGTTGCGACTTCAGAGACGCAAGCGCCTCCGACGCGCTTCGCGCGTTCAATCATCGTGACGCGACATCCCGCACGTTGCAGATAGTTGGCGGCCACCAGGCCGTTGATGCCGGCGCCGACGACCAAAACGTGTGGTTTGTTCATGGTTCACATAATACTAATCCAGCGAACCCGGAGGGACGAACGCCGCGTCGTCCACAAACGAAACCCGAAGGGACGACCGCCGTGTCGTCCTTGCACGACGGAAACGTCAACGCAACGCGTCGCATATCGCGGACCGGACGGCGCCCGGTCCCTCCGGGCTCAACTCCAGACGGGCTATTTGTCGGTGTCTGAACCTATATCCGTGATACTGATCCAGTCCTTTTGCAACGGGACATGCAGTTTTCCGGAAGTTAACGTGGCAATCATGCCCTGAGTTTCTGACTCCGTAAAATTTCCCTCGATCACGCCACGGTCTCGAATCGGCTCGTTGATTCGCGGAGCGGAAATCAACTGATTGTCCAGCAAAATTCCTAACATTGCGAATCGACCGTTGGCTCGCCGGTTGTTGCTCGTTAAAGAAAACATGCGTTGCGCGCCGTCCGAGTTCAAGGCAAACTCGATCCGCAGATTACCTGTTGCATCAAATTCCCGCGTAATACTGGTAATGTGTTTGCCTTCGACATTCTGCATTTCGTCGCTTGGCGAGGAAACCAAAATCTGGACCACGTCGTGATTGTTTTCCAAGCACCACCGGCGAAACTCCTTGCGCCGTTGGTCCCAGTCCCCGCGGTAAAACCGAGAAGCATCAAAGGCGATTATTTCGCCGGTTTCCCCGTTCCTTAGAAGATGGGATTCTGCGGGCATCAATTTGAAGGGAACCGGATCCTCGTTTTTTCCATCAGGCGTTTGCTCTTGCGCCAACGGCACCCACGCGCCAATCTGTTTAGGCTGTTGCGTATCATTCGCGTTTTCACTGTGGACACTGGAGCCAAGCTGACCGGCTGTCTTTCGTGCGATCTCGATGAGTGTTGGATGCCGATTCTTGTCCGCAACAATGCGAAATACCAGATTTCCGGTCCAGGTCAGTCGGTCCCAAATCTGCTCGATTTCCTCGCGAGTTGCATTTGGAAACGTAAATTCCACCTGGTCAGTTCCCAGCGCCCGGACACGAAAACCTCGCTGACCACTCGGATCGATTCGATTTTTGAGTACTGAAAGCAGGTCGCTGCTTTCTACCCGATCTTCTTCGGCAATTCCGGGCTGGTCCTCCAACTGGCCGATCACGCGGAAGCCTTGCTGATATGGGTTGGTATCGCCGAAAGCCGAAGCGACCAAAAGAAACATCGTGACGACATGAACCGCAACCATTCGACCGCATCGGACGGCCGGTGAAAAAACGGAACGCACCGCGCACATTGGTTTAAGAAGATATTGAGGTCGTGGTGAGAGGTTCATAGGATTTTGCCGCCTTGTCAAATTGCACTGAACAGGCAAACCGTAGCTTTGCAGGAGAGATTGCATGGTATCAAATGATAAGCTCAGGCTCAAAACTGGTCATCGCAAGTATCTGATCGGTTTGCCCTGCCTCTGCTTCCGCAAAACGACCGAACAACGCGAAAACCAACATGGTTCTCCGTCCTTTGAAGTTTTGTGTCGACAGCATGTTGATCCATGATCGATGCTCACCGAATGCCCACTTGTTCTACATCCTTGTCCACCATTTGGGGCAAGCTGGCGTGTTCCGGTAGAAAATGGAATGGTTACTTTTTTTTTGTTTCAGCTAAACTGACGCTGCTTTTTTTCAGTCGACATGAGTACCCGGTAACATGCGTCGCGAAGCAAAGTGAATTGTTCGAGAATTGCGGTTAAAACCCGACGGAATATAATGCACATTCATATTGAGTGTACGAGACCATTGATTGAGGTTGGTACTCGCCCATTTTTTCGGGTCACATACCGGGCTGTCTCCATCCGACCGGGATTTGGAGGGCCTAAATTGGGCACTCGGGTTGCCGCGGTTTGAACGACCGTTGCACTTGGTTCCGTCTTAGGTGCAGCCGCAGTTTGCCGTTTCATGAGAGCTTAGCGAAAGACGTATAGACATGCTTCGGAACCTGGTCACGAATTCATTGGCATTTCTTTTGATGGTCAGCATGGATGTAATTGCCTGTGCCACAGACGATCCACCTGGCCTGAACCTCAAACCAGGCGACCACATTTGCTATATCGGCAACACGCTGGCGGACCGGATGCAGCATCATGGATGGCTGGAAACATATATCCATGCAGCGCATCCCAACCTGGATTTGACGTTTCGCAATCTTGGATTTGCCGGTGATGAAATCAACGTTCGTCCGCGATCGGCGAACTTTGGCGATCCGGATCAATGGCTATCCAAATGCAATGCCAGCGTCGTCTTTTGTTTTTTCGGTTACAACGAAGCTTTGCGAGGCAACGAGGCACTGAGCAAGTTTGAAGCTGACCTGTCGGCTATGATCGACGGAATGCTGGCGAAAAAATACAACGGACAGTCGCCACCGCGGATTGTCGTGTTCTCACCCATTGGCCATGAGAATCTCAACCTGCCCTATCTTCCTACCGGATTGGAAAACAACAGGAAACTGAAATTGTATACCGATGCGATGCAGCGAGTTTGCGATGGCAAAGGAGCATCGGTTACCTTCGTTGATCTTTTTTCACCGTCGATCGAGCTCTACGCAAACGCCGACAAGCCGCTGACGATGAACGGTATTCACCTACTGGACCACGGCAACCAGCAAATCGCCAAGGTTGCGATGAAAGCGTTGTTCGGCCAGTCGGAATTGGATTCGATTGACCACGCGCAGATTCAGCATATTCGTGAAGCTGTTCTTGATAAGAACTATCACTGGTTCAATCGATACCGCACCGTGGATGGGTACAACGTCTACGGCGGGCGTTCCACATTGAACTGGCACGGCCAATCGAACTTTGATGTGATGCAACGCGAAATGGAATGCTTCGATATCATGACCGCCAACCGAGACAAGCGCGTGTGGGCGATCGCCAAAGGCGGAGATTTGGAAGTCGTCGACAACAACCTGCCACCGTTGCTCGAAGTCAAACCCAACAAGCAAAGCGAGTTTCAGGCTAGTCTGGGGCCGTATCTCGATGGCCAAGAGGCGATCTCCAAAATGACGATCGCTCGGGGAATGCAGGCCAATCTGTTCGCCTCCGAAGAAATGTTTCCCGAATTGGCTAATCCCGTTCAGATGGCAGTCGATACCGACAGTCGGCTTTTCGTCGCCGTTTGGCCGTCGTATCCGCATTGGAATCCGACCGAACCACGAGAAGACAGAATTCTTTGCTTGCCCGATGAAGATGGTGATGGCGTGGCCGATCGGTGCATTGTCTTTGCCGACCAACTTAACAGTGTCACGGGGTTCGAGTTTTGGGGTGGCGGTATGCTCGTCGCCGCACCGCCTGAGATCTGGTTCCTCAAGGATACTGATGGCGACGACAGAGCCGATTTGAAGATCCGCATGCTGCAAGGCGTTTCGAGCGCGGATACTCACCATACCGCTAACTCGTTGGTGATCGGTCCCGACGGCGGTCTGTATTGGTCGCGGGGTGTCTTTCATGTGACGAACATGGAAACGCCAACGAAAACGTTTCGTTCTACGACTTCAGGTGTTTACCGTTTCGATCCGCGCACGTTTGAAGTCGATTTTCATTTTCCAATTGGACCCAATCCGCATGGGGATGTTTTTGATCAGTGGGGGTACCAGTTCGCTACAGACGGGACGGGAGGAACCGGGAGCTATATCAATATTGGCAAGGGTATCGGCAACAAACAGTGGTACAAAAAGCGCGTTCGACCCGTACCGGCAACGGGAATTCTCTCCAGCAGCCACTTTCCGGAAGAGAACAACGGCAACTTTCTGATTTGTAACGCCATCGGTGTGCTCGGCGTTTTGCAGCATGAAGTGAAATACAACGGGGCGGACATCATTGCAGAAGAGATCGAGCCCATCGTCATTTCGTCCGACCCGAATTTCCGTCCGACCGATCTGGAGATTGGTGGTGACGGAGCGCTCTACGTCTCCGATTGGTGCAACGCAATCATCGGCCATATGCAACACAATATGCGGGATCCCAACCGCGATCATACCCACGGTCGCATCTACCGTTTTACCTACAAAGGTCGACATTTGCTAAAGCCTGTCAAGATGAAAGGTAAACCGATTGAGACCGTGTTGCAGGCGTTGTTTGCAAAAGAAAACGGCACGCGATACCGAGCACGACTCGAATTGAGCGGCCGGTCAACCGACGAAGTGGTTCAAACGGTGGGCACCTGGGCCGACAAACTTGATCCCGCAAACGAAGCGCATGCGCAGGCGTTGTTGGAATGCCTGTGGATTTTCGAAGAGCACCGCGTTCCCAATATGGAATTGCTCAATAAGGTGTTCGCCGCTGAGGAACCTCGAGTTCGGGCCGCCGCCATTCGAACGCTGGGGCACTGGGGCCAGAAAGTTGGTCGTTGGCAACCGACGTTACACGCCGCCTCTGGCGATGAATCACCATTGGTGCGCGCCGAAGCCGTGAAAGCGGCAGTTTCATTCGAAGGCCTGCCGTCCGCCGAAATCATCTTCGAAGTCGCCACGCGTCCGACCGATCCGGAATTGGAAACCGTACTAAATTACGCCAAGGGGCAAATCAAAGTCGACGCAATGGTGCGAGATGCCATCGAGTCCAACAAGTCGCTGTCCGATGCAGCCAGGCGCTATGCGCTTCAAAGCGCGAGCGCGGACTTGTTGTTGAAAATGGAACGCAGTGAAGAAGTCTATCGTGCTATTCTTTCGCGCAAGGACGTTTCAGTTGAGAACTTGCGCGATGCTGCCAACGGGATGGCCGCATACCAAGGATCTTCCCAAGCCAGTGTGCTGTTGGAATTTATCCACGGGATCAGCTCACGGAAGGTCGACGGCAACCTGGACGGTCTCGGGCAACTGCTGATGCAACAGCCTCCCACAGAACTAGGCAAAGTTCGCAATCGGCTCAAACGTCTGGCTGCTGATTCAAAATCTCCAAACGTACGGCGGCTGGGTTATGCGGCGTGGATGGTCGCTGACGGATCTGGAAAAGAGGCTGAACTCGGGGGGGTTCTTCCGCGTATCGCGGGCGGTCATCGTCAATCTTCGCGCCGTCCGCGAAGTGGTCCCGCTCATTGGCGGCCACGGCCAGGTAGTGCTATCCAACGGCGCCGCCCTGGACGTCAGCCGACGCCGCTTCAAATCGTTGCTGGAAAAACTGCAAGCGTAACCAGGCTTCCAGCCTGCCGAGGATGACGCAGGCCTC
>JBFILF010000298.1:0-7185 GCA_041599835.1 Pirellulaceae bacterium | reverse complement strand
TATTGGGTCGTCGATCAGGTGGAAACCAGCGGAGAACTGGTTCTTTGCACTCGTAGGGGAAAAAAGCACCGCATCAGCTCCCAAGACCATTGCCTCAGGCACGCCAACTTGTTGGAAAAAGTGTTTCTTAAGAATCGATTCCCGAAGCGTACCGAGTCAACGGCGGACGATTAGACATTTGCGGCTGTAAGATCCCGCGGGACTATGACGTTGGAATAAGCAGTTTTTCGGCCTCGATGAAAAACCGCCATCCAGTAATTGGCTCTGCCATGCCATACATGCGGGCTTTTGGTTCGTTGCAGCGAACCAGTTGACGATGGCTAATCGCCAGCCGGCAGTATTCTTCGCGACTCACAATTTGGCAATTCGGTTCGTCTCGCAACAATTGCCTTTTATGACCGATGTCGCTGTTCATCTCGAGCGCTAAGGACACAGGAAACCCTCGATTTTTTGCAGGCCAAAAACGTCTCGTACACCAAAGCTAGCAACCAGTGTGTGGCGTGTGAAATGTTAGCATCTCAATCACAATTCTCAAGCAGTCATGTTTCGACGCAAAATCGCCGGAACTGGTTTGCGTCAAGATCGTTGTATTTTTTTGGGGAACGCCTCGCCATTCAAAAGTTAAGACCGGATATTTAGAAAACCGAGTACTCCGAAATTTGGCCCCATTCCCATCAGTTGCCTGAATGCCTGTTTTGATCCATCTCATTGGTGACAAGTGACAATCGTCGTTTTCTGCCACAAAATAGGACAGATCGACAGTCCTGAATTTCTGCTTCATCGAGGATGCAGGGGACTCATCTCCCATGCAGGGATTCGAGATTCTGGAGAGACTCGATCAACGCGTTCCGCTATTGATCGAAATCGAACGAGAATTTCGCTCAAACAACGGCCATTTGATTTGCTTGGCGCCAAACATGGCCGGACCCTTACTGCTCACTGGGACAATATTCTATGGTTGGCTGCCGGGAGTGGCCGCGTAGGGCGAGCGGCTTGGCCTGCCCACGATCGACGGCGAAACATGGTAAAATAGGGCACGCAACAAATGTCGGTTCTACTCAAATAAGCGAGACTACCAATGAAACGCAACCGAATTTTTCTGCTTTGTCTGATCGCCGTTGTATTGATTCCCGTTGGATTTTGTTCTGGCCAGCGGGAACGCGAACGGCAAATTCGTGAGGTCGAGAGCCAACTGGACGAGTTGCGGCAACACCGCAATGCACTGATGGAAAAGGCTGAGCTGGCTATGTCGGAGGGACGTGCTGAGGCTGCGCAAGAATTGCGCCGCGCCATTGAAGAAGTCGCCGGCCAAATCCACGCTGCTGAAGAGCGACTTGAACAAGCACGAGCGCGACGCGAACGCCGGGAATCGGATGTGAACCCCGAAATGCGGGCCGCCATCAATCGTTTGGAACATATGCAGTCGGCCGCCGAACATTTGCGCGAGGCCAATATGCCGGATGCCGCCGAAATGGTCATGCAACAAGCACGTGAATTGCGAGCTGAAATCGGTCGTCAACGAGAGCGGCAGCGAGCGCCGCGACCGCAGCGCCGCGACGAACCGCGACCGCCACGTGACAGGCCAACCGATCGAATTGACGACGTCATTCGTGAATTTAGCGGGGCGTTTCGTCAACTGCGCGAGGAAATAGGCGAACTTCGCCGTGAGGTCGAGCAGATACGGAGACAAGTCGAGCGGCATCATTCCGATTCAGACCGATAGCCGGAGAGCTTCGGCCACACCTAGCGTGGCAGCAGCCAGTTGGACGCCTCGCGGCCGTTCTGCCCTCTGCCGCCGATGTTAAACACGGTGACGTCGCCCATCTGAGCAAGGCTTTTAACAGCCCGATATCGATTCAGTCAGCCGATTGAGTCGGATTGTCGGACGTTAGTTTGCCTGTGCGCCCCAAAAACCACCGATGCGGCCATCCGCACAACCAAGTCCGGGGATGTTTTGGCGATAAAATTGAACGCGGGATCCCCAAATTGTTATTTCCTAGATAGCCGTACTTTACGTATCTTACTGAAGTCTTGAATCTTACGGCGAAGCATCATCCCGCAATGGCACCCGCATGTCCAACGGCGCCCGACACGAACGTCTCAAGAAAGAGCTGGGTTTTTTCAGCGTTTATGCGTTGTCGACCGGTGCGACGCTTAGTGCCGGTTTCTTTCTGTTGCCCGGGATTGCGGCCCAGACGGCTGGCGCAGCCGTGCCATTGGCATATGTGATAGCCGCGATTCCGTTGATTCCGGCAACATTGTGCATCGTGGAACTGGCGACAGCCATGCCCAGGGCTGGCGGGGCGTATTATTTTCTCGACCGCAGTCTCGGTCCGTTGATGGGAACGGTGGGCGGATTTGGCACGTGGTTTGCGCTGATTCTCAAGACTGCTTTTGCGCTGGTGGGGATGGGCGCTTATCTTTCGTTGTTTTTCGATCTTGACGTCAGATGGTTAGCAGTTGTCTTGGCCATCTTGTTTGGCATGATCAACCTGGCAGGCCCAAAGGGAGCTGGAAAATTCCAATTGTTGTTGGTTTCCGCATTGTTGACGTTTTTGGCAATATTCGGATATGGAATCAACAACGTGAACTGGAGCCAATTTGACGGGTTTTTGGATCGCGGCTGGAATTCAATTTTTGAAACCGCTGGCCTGGTCTATATCAGCTATGTGGGACTGACCAAGGTGGCGAGTCTGTCTGAGGAGATTAAGGACCCGGAAAAAAATCTGCCGAGGTCTGTGTTTTTTTCTCTGTTCACGGCAGCCACCATTTTTTCCATCGGCACCGTGATCATGGTGGGCGTGTTGGGCGTTGATCGTTTAACGGATGAATCTTCCAAAATGTATTATGCGCCGGTGGCGGCAACGGCGGAGGTCGTGTTTGGTGAATTTGGAAAAGTGGCCTTTACCGTGGCGGCGCTGTTGGCCTTTTTTTCAGTTGCCAACGCAGGCATCATGAGTGCGTCGCGGTATCCGCTGGCCATGAGTCGCGATCACCTGATGTCGCCGCGATTTGCTCAGCTGAATCAACGTGGCGTACCCAAGCTGGGCATTGCCCTGACGGTCGCCTTGATCATCGTGTTGTTATTGTTTTTTGATCCACAAAACATTGCCAAACTTGCCAGCGCGTTTCAGCTGTTGATGTTTGCACTCTTGTGTTTTGCCGTCATCGCCATGCGCGAAAGCAAGATCGACAGTTACGATCCCAGTTTCCGATCTCCCCTGTATCCGTGGATGCAGATTTTCGGCATCGCGGCCCCGCTGTTTTTGATTTCTGAAATGGGCTGGATGCCCATCCTGTTCAGTGCCGGCATGATAGGATTGGCGACGATCTGGTATTTCCAGTACGCCAAGAAACGCGTCAACCGCGAAGGGGCGATTTTTCATGTATTTCAGCGGCTTGGCGAACGACGACACGAAGCCCTGGACGCCGAATTACGGCACATCATGATTGAAAAGGGGCTGCGCGAAGAGGACCCGTTTGACGATATCGTGACCCGGGCCAGCGTGATCGACGTCCCCAACATGACAACATACGATCGAGTCGTCGAGCTGGCAGCGCGCGAGTTTTCCAAGCGAGTTCCCGATAGTTGGGAACATCTGAGTGAAGGATTCAAACGCAGTATCACCATGGGCGCCACGTCAATTGCTCGTGGCGGCGCGCTGCCCCATTTGAGAATCCCCGAACTGGAGCATCCGGAATTGGTCTTGGTCCGCAGCCGTAACGGCGTGCAGATTGATCATCTGGATGACTTTGGCGACCAGCACGCGCCGGAAGAACCAGTGCGGGCGTTTTTCTTTTTGATCAGTTCCGAAGACAATCCGGGCCAACATCTGCGGATCCTGGCCCATATCGCGGGGCACTTGGAAAGCGATGAGTTTATGGACAACTGGATTGCCGCGCGCAACGACCAGGAAATCAAAGAAGCCCTGTTGCGGCACGAGCGATTTGTGTCCATTTCGATTGGATCCGACGGGCCGACGGCCGACCTGGTGGACAAACGGGTGGTCGAAATGCGACTGCCCGAAGGCACGCTGGTGGCCATTGTCCGGCGGGGCAATCGAACTCTGGTTCCGCGGGCTCAAACCACGCTGAAGGATGGGGATCGCGTGACGATTATCGGCGACCCGGCGGTGATTCAGCGGTTGTTTGAGACGTATCATTAATCACGTCTCATCCGCGTCTGCAAGCGTGGAAATCGCCACGGTGTCGTGGTATGGCGTAAGGTTGTTTTCGGACATCAGCCGCTAGTGAGTCGACGCAAATACGACTGGATGTAGACGAAGCGATCCGGCATGCCGCGGGGAAGCGGCGAGCGTTTTGTGGTGGGGATTTTGCTTCTTAACTCGTGGCAAGTCATTCAGCGAATGGGCGGTGCCAGTGGCGGGAGATTGGTATATAATCGCGGCGACAGTTCATTTCCTGAGTTTCTGCCGAGACTGAGAATTTTTCCATGTGGCCAATTTGGTTATCGATTGCGTTTACGACGGGCGTATGTGCGTTTATTTTTTTTGTGTTGCCGTACATTGACGGCCGCCAGTCAAAGCCATAGTCGCGCGGTGACGATTACGGGCAGCGGCGTCATGAGTGCGGGTGTAGCTCAGTTGGCAGAGCATTGGCTTCCCAAGCCAATTGTCGCGGGTTCGAATCCCGTCACCCGCTCTTTAATTCGCTTAGCTATTGCCCGGGAAAATTGATTTTGCCTGTCGCGATCCGGGTATGCTGCTCTCCCCGGTTGGTTCCGTCAATAAAAACTAATCTCCCGCTGCCACGGCGAATCGGTCCCGCCCCGACTGGGTCCCGATTCGGCGGTATTCACGGAAAAACACGAAAGACTTATTTTTTCGTGTGAATAATGATGTAGTTTTCCGTTTCCACGACGGTCACTTCGGCGCGTTCCGCGGCTCCCGGCGCCAGCCGGATTTCTGTAACGTGATAACCGGGCAATTCCTGAGCAACCATGTCCGCAAATCGATCGGCCATGGTCCCAGCAGCGGACTCTACGTCGCGTGTTGTGATTGTTGTAGCCATCTTAATAACTCTCCTGCGCCTGAATTCTGCTTACTTTTCGATAATCGTGACCCATCCATCTTCGACCGGAAATGTGACGCTGTCGCCTGATGCTCTGGCGGGCTCGCCACTGGCAATTCGGACTTCGGTCACGTGGCAGTCGAGACCCTGTTCGGTCAATTCACCGTTCATCCGCTCGACGATGCGCGATGCCTTTTGCTCGTCCAACGCGACTTTCATTTGACAACCCTTTCCCTCGTTAACGTAGAAAATACCAACCGAGATCACCGACAGGAGTCGTGCGCTACCACTAATCAACTCCCGTCGGCGATGCGGACTAAAAAAAGAGCATGAGGCATGCCAATTCACACAGAAAGTGCTGTCGCGGTACCGGTAGCATCCGCGGGCGCCAAAGCATCAAAGTCAAATATCGTCACGTATCGATTGACCTGGCGTGATCAATTACCCATCAATCCGCCCGCATATGATTTGGCCGACGATTATGTTCGTAGGCCAAGTGCCAAAACAGCACGTCCCAGCGCGCCCTTGCACGTTCAAAGCACAAAGGTGTCAGTCAGAGATCTAATCAGAGATCTACGGTTTCAGATCCACGGTTTCAGACCCACGGTGTCAGGACTCATTGTTGACGGCGGACGTGGTTGACGTTTTTTTGGAAATGGACACCTTGGCGGCCAGCACCAAAACGCGGTGCATGAATGCCGTTAGCCGCGGCCCAACGGGGTAAGGTTTGGGTAAACCGTGCCGTCGTAACCAACGTATACCCGGTCGGCGCCGACGTGGAACATGTGAAACGGATGAAAAGGCGTGCGCGACTCGCGGCAGGGTTGCCAAACGAACGACGGATGCTGGCTGAGTACTTCTTCTCGGACACTGACCAAGCCCCGCTCGTCGCCAAAATCAATCTCTTGCGATAAAACTCGCTGGCGGGCTTTCTCTGCCGAAATAACGAGGGTTTCTAAAGGATCGAGGTGCTTGTGAACACCAAGCAAATTCCCATACCGACCGTCCACCATGACGGTGGCACTGAGCCCGCCAGCGTGCTCAATTGGCACCAGGCTGTAAAAGTCATCCCGCCGGTCGAGCGACTGGACCAGCAAGCCGTCGCGGTAGTTGCCACCGGATAGCACCTCGCCAAAGTCCTCCTGGTCATGAAGTCCGTGCTGTTGCCCGCCTTGTTTAGCAAATTCGCGTGCCTGGCTGCCGTCAACCAGGGAGCTGCCATCGTGTTTCCAACCATGGTCGGTCGGCTCCAATTCGCCGAGTTCGCCTTGCCGCGGGTGGTGGACGGTAATGTACTGGTGTGCCCATACGTCATTGCCGACCACCGGCTTCATATAACGCGATTTCCAGTTGGCGTAAGTGATATAAGTATTGGCGTGGCCCGGTCCTTTGGATTTACCGGCGGATGGCGGCCAGGGATCGTTAACATAAAAGCCATTGATGGCGTATGAACTGCCGGCCGGATCTTTCGTTGTGTTGGCGCCGCGAACCACCACCCAGTGCGCCCCGCCCAGCACCAGCGCCGCAGCCGCGACTTTGTAATTGTAGAGCGTATAAACAAGCCCTTTGGACTGTTCGATTTCGCTGGATTTTTCCCGAATAACGAATCGACTGTCGAACGAGGCTGGCTTGAAATGGTCTAGCGTAAAGTCAAGGCCCTTGGGGTCGGTGAACCAGCCGTCTGCCTGATTGTGGGAATTATTGCTGTTGTAGAGAGTCTTCTGGCTAAGTTTTGTGGCGCCGATTTCCGCAAGGATCATTTGAGCCACGGCGGCACCGCAATAATAATTCGTCTCCTGCTGGTAATACGCAATTTTCAAATCGCAGTTCCAAGTCATTGGTTGCACTCTCCGTGGGGCGTTGCGTTGGCTTGAGACCGGTGCGGCATGCCGCGAATTATCGACGAATTCTATATGCGAATTCACGTTGTTGCCCAGCGAATCGCTGGGCAATTCGCGGGATGATGGAATTTGCTTAACATTCTCCCGTCGCCATTGTATAAACGATGTTAGTGCAGTACGAAGGCCGTGAAACGCGTTTTGAATTCCACGTCTTTGGCCCAGTCACCGATTCCCTCGGTAAATCGTTGTCCCCGGTAGGGTCTCGCGGGGCGCTTTTAATTCACTTGGCTGATTTGCTGCCCCCAGATTCAGC
>JBFILF010000297.1:0-7202 GCA_041599835.1 Pirellulaceae bacterium | reverse complement strand
GCCGGTTAAATTCTTGATGTCCTTTTTGCGCCGTTTTGCTGCCGCCTTTTCAGCGCTGGGGGGCGTGGATTCGAGTTCTGCCAGCTGGGTTTGTTGATTTGCCAGAAGCTGTTCGGTCTTTGGCAAGTCAACAACCGCCTGGTGATAATCTATGATTTGCCGCACGACGCGGTACAGCCGGCCCAACTCTGTCACGGGGTCGTCGGTGTAGGCCGCTTCGTTGAGGAAATGCTTGTAGCCATAAATGATCATGCCGAACTGGGTTCCCCAGTCACCCAGGTGATTATCGGTAATCACGCGGTGCCCCAAAAAGCGGAGGATTCGGGCCAGGCTGTCACCGATCACGGTCGACCGGATGTGGCCAACGTGCATCGGTTTGGCCACGTTGGGTGAGGAAAAGTCAATCACAAACGTTTTGGTTTGTGTCGCCCGGTCGACGCCCAGACGCTCATCGGCCATCGATTGAGTCAATTGCCCCGCGAGCCATTGGTCATCCAACGTCAGGTTGATAAAGCCGGGCCCGGCCACCTCGACCGACTGGCAAAAATCGTCAAGCTGCACGCGACCGATCAATTCCGCGGCCACTTCTTGCGGCGGCTTGCCCAATTGTTTGCTGAGCGGCATCGCGCAATTGGCCTGATAGTCGCCAAAGCGTTTGTCTTGTGCCGGGCGGATCATGGCCAGCAGGCCGTCTGGCTGCTGAGACCATTCCTCCAGGGGCTGGGCAAATCGATTTTTGATTTCCTGCAGTACGTTCACTCAACTTCCCGTGTTGAATCGATAGCCGTGAGATGCCGGCCCGTGCACGATCCCCGGCAACGACGCCTCTGGACTAGGAATTTCACACAAAAGTTCATTTTGTTCAATTGGAGGTCTGCGGCTTGGTTCCGCTCGCCCTGTCGCTTGACACCTGTTTCGGTGTGGGCGACAACCTCAAATTGTTTTTGACCGTCCGCCCGTATAATGAGTTCATGAACACACCTAGCGTCCCCATTTTTTTTGCATGCCTTGCCGCCTTTGTCACGTTGATCGGCAACGCCGACCGGCCGGCCGCCGGGGCAGAAGTCGTCGTATCGCATCCCGTGTCGATTACACAAGCAGACGTGTTTGTCGGTCGCACCAAAATGACCATCCGGCTGAAGGCGTTCGCCGACGACCTGGAGCTGTTACAGGGCGTAGAACCGTACGAGGACGGCAGCTACGACTCGGACGAGTTGCGCGAAGCGATGCGAGACCATGGAGCTTTCTTGCTGGAGCGGATCGACATTTTTGATGCCAGCGGTGCCCGTCTCGACGGCAAGATCGTCGAATACGATGCGTTCGACATCCCCCCGGAAGGCCTGATCTCGGGCCAATTGATGCAGCACACGATCGGGTATCGTGTCGAATATGCGTACGACCAGGCTCCGGAATACCTGACGTTCCAGCACGAAATCGTCGACGAGAATTTTCTTTATCCGTCGGAATTGAAGATGCTGGTCAAGCAAGCCGGGTCCGACGCGCCGTATGCGGCCAATGTCAAACCGCAGACGCCCGAGACGATTCGTTTTGACTGGGATCGGCCGCTGCAGCGCGAAGCTTCCGGCGAGGAGTTGCGCGACTGGTTCGATGAACAGCGGGAAAAGACGTTGGGCATTACCAGTTATGGCAGCGTCTATTCATTCATTTACATCACGCCGACCGAAGTGCGCCAAGAAGTGTTAATTCCGCTGGCCAACCTGGCAGCAATGGTCGATTTCCAACAGGCAGACCCTGCATACCTGGAAGTCGAAGAACAAGGCGACGCCCGGCAGTTGATCGAAGCGCTTTTCTCAGAGGGCAACCCTGTCGAGATCGATGGTGACGTCGTGCCGCCTCGTTTCGACCGCGTCGATTTCTATGGACTCGACCTGCGCGACTTTGCCATGCAGGCGGAGCAGCGCCGCGTAAATCTGGCGAACGGACGAGTCGGCATCATCATGGCCTATCCAACCAAATCGATTCCCAACCATGTTCGCATCACCTGGGACAAGTTCAGTAAGACGTTGAAGGACGTGGAAGTTATCGTGTTTGCCATCGACAAAACCGAAAAGACCAAGTTCTCAACGTACCTCACCGAAAACACCTATGAATGGAACAACCCGGGCATCGAGCCACTACCGGGAGTTGTGGCGGTTGACTTCAATGTTCAACCTCGCTTGCTCACGATTCCGATCGTTACGATCGAATGCGGGATATTCGCATTACTGTTTACCATCGTTGCTGTTTGCGGCCTCAATCGCCGCGAAAGCAAAAAGGGCATCACCTTGGCTATTCTGTTTGTAATTCTGGGTATCCTGACCATTCCGTTTTTCCATCTTCGCGTTCCCATGCCGGCCGCATTTTCTCCGCCGATAAGCTCGCGGCAGGCCGACGCAGTGTTCAAGGACCTTCACCACAACCTGTTCCGGGCGTTTGATTATTACGAGGAGGATGACGTTTATGATGCGCTGGCCGCCACCACGCACGGAGATCTGTTGCGCGACTTCTATTTGAAAATGCGAAAAAGCCTCGAGGTTAAGGAGCAGGGTGGCGCGGTTGCGAAAATCGATGAGGTAAAAATATTGTCTGGCGAAATTGCCGCCGCCGCCGTAGGCCAAAAACAACTTGAAGATCCCGAATTTGCGTATCGCTGCAAATGGAATTTGTTAGGCACCATCGAGCACTGGGGACACATTCACCAACGGACCAACACTTACGATGCCGTGTTTAATGTCGAAAACGTTGACGGCACCTGGAAGTTGACGGATTTTGAAACCATCGATGAGCAACAGGGCAGGGTGAAGACAAGCTTAAGGAAGTTTTGAGATTTGTTTTGGCCACTGACTGCTGTGCAAGCCGGCGGTGGCGCGCCTATAATCGCGCGTTGTCGAATTTCCGATTGGCCGCGCCGATGGACCCGTGACCACCAATTCGCCAAATCAGGACACCCTGCCGTCGAAGGCGGCAAAATTGCGCTGGCCCGCGCCGTTGCGGCGGCAGGACCAAGTGGCGTTACTCGGCGTGATGGTGTTTCTGGCCTGCTTGATCGTCGCAAGCTGGTTGTTTCGCGGGGCGCACCACCAACATTCGGTTGACATGCGTGAGGCCCAGCCGCAAACGTACCGTTTCGAGGTCGATCTTAATTCGGCAACGTGGAACGAGATCGCGTTGTTGCCGGGGGTTGGCGAAGTCACCGCCCGGGCCATCGTGCAATTTCGGGAGAAACAAGGCGGCATCTCATCTTTGGCCGCACTGACGGAAATAGACGGAATCAGCGCGGAGACCGTCAATCGACTGCGGCCGCACGTGGTTCCAATGGAACCGCCATTTGATGTTGCAGGCCGTTAATCGCCGGGCCAAGATAAAATGCTTGGCCGCCACGAAGGCAACGTTGGCCCTGAACTGATTTGCCTGGATCTTGTTTTGATTTCATAGACACACACAGCCCAGTGGCATGAAATTTGACTTGCAAGCCCCGTTCCAACCCGCCGGTGACCAGCCAGCGGCGATTGACGCGCTGGTCAAAGGCTTGCAACAGGAGCGGAAATACCAGGTGCTGATGGGAGTGACCGGCTCTGGCAAGACGTTCACGATGGCCAACATCATTCAGCAGATGCAGCGGCCAACACTGGTCATTTCGCACAACAAGACACTGGCCGCGCAATTGTACGCCGAATTTCGCCAGTTCTTTCCTCGAAACGCCGTCCATTATTTCGTTTCCTATTACGACTATTACCAGCCCGAAGCCTACATCCCGCAGCGGGATATTTACATCGAAAAAGACGCTTCGATCAACGAAGAGATCGACCGCTTGCGGTTGGCTACGACCAGCTCATTGGTCAGCCGCGACGATGTGATCATCGTGGCCAGCGTCTCCAGCATTTACGGGTTGGGATCGCCGGACGACTATCGGCGAATGATGGTGTCGCTGCAGCGGGGTGAGACGATTGACCGCGACGAAATACTCAGCCGGTTGGTCGACATCCAGTACCAGCGCAATGACATCGCGCTGGAGCGCTCCAAATTCCGCGTTCGTGGCGATTGCGTGGAGCTGTGGCCTTCCTACGAAGAGTTTGCCTTTCGCATTGAATTGTGGGGAGACGACGTCGAACAACTGTCCTACATCAACCCCACCAGCGGTGAAGTGATCGAGACGCAGGACCAGCTGTTTATTTACCCGGCCAAACATTTTGTGATGCCCGAAGAGCGCATTGCCGGGGCCATTGACGACATCAAACAAGAATTGGACGAACGGCTGAAATTTTTTCGCGAACACGGCAAATTGTTGGAGGCGCAGCGACTGAGCGCCCGCACGCGATTTGATATCGAAATGCTGGAAGCGGTCGGCCATTGCCCGGGCGTTGAGAATTACAGCCGCCCGTTATCCGGGCGCGCACCCGGGTCGGCGCCGGAGACCCTGTACAATTTCTTTCCCGAGGATTTCCTGTTGTTCGTCGACGAGTCGCACGTGACCGTGCCACAAGTACGCGCGATGTACGCCGGCGATCGCAGCCGCAAATTGACGCTGGTCGACCATGGATTCCGGCTGCCCAGCGCTCTCGATAACCGGCCGCTCACGTTTGAAGAGTGGGAACAACGGATTCATCGGGCGATTTTTGTATCGGCCACGCCCGGCGATTATGAACTGGAGCAATCCGGCGGTGAAATCGTGGAACAGGTGATTCGCCCGACCGGATTACTCGACCCTGAAATCGAAGTCGTTCCGGCGCGCGGACAGGTTTCGCATTTGCTGGCTCAAATCCAAGAACGACGTGATCGCCAAGAACGCGTGCTGGTCACAGCCTTGACCAAACGGCTGGCCGAAGATTTGTCGGCATACCTGTGTGAAAAAGGCGTCGCCTGCAAATGGCTGCACAGCGAACTCAACGCGTTCGAGCGGGTCGAATTATTGCAGAATTTGCGGGAAGGCCACTTTGAGGCTTTGGTCGGCGTGAACCTGTTGCGCGAAGGTCTGGATTTGCCCGAAGTCTCCTTGGTGGCGATTCTCGACGCAGACAAAGAAGGTTTTTTGCGGAGTGAAACCTCGTTGATCCAGACGATCGGGCGCAGTGCCCGAAATGTGAACGCCAAAGTGATCTTGTATGCGGACAAAGTGACCGAGGCGATGCGGGCCGCCATCGACGAGACGCACCGCCGCCGGCAACGGCAACAGCAGTACAACCAAGAACACGGTATCACGCCCGAAACCATCAAGAAAAACATCACCGCTGGGATCGAAGCGGACCGGCAGGCCCATCAAAAAGTTCAGGAGGCTGCCGGACAAGCCGATGAAACGGTGTACATCACCGAGCAATATATCAACGAACTGCAAACGGAAATGTTGCAGGCGGCCGAAGATTTGGAATTCGAACGAGCGGCTACCTTGCGGGATCGAATTACGCAAATGCAGGATTCGATCGGCCAACCGTTGACGGCTGTCAAGGAATCGCCTGCCAGCGGTCGAAAACGGGGCCGCCGCGGTCGCGGCCGCCGCGGCGGGCAGGTTCCTCGTCCACGCAAACTCGATTAAACAATCCATTGTTAAACAATCCATTGTGCATTGAATTGCGCACTGGAGCGGTATTCAGAACGACGTCCACGGAGCAAACACTGATGAACTCATCGAACTATCGCAACATCATGGCGCTCCTTCCGTGTGCCGCCATCGCAGGGTTGCTAATTTTGGGGTCTCTGACCTCGGTCTTGGCCCAGGACAGCACGACAAAGTACTTTGCCGAGATCACCGACCGCGTCGACGAAAATTATGATTATTTGCGCGACCTTTACTTTCAGCTGCACAGCAACCCGGAGATTTCCTGGCAGGAGGAAGAAACTAGTCAACGGCTGGCGGGCATTCTCCAAAGACTAAATTTCGACGTGACCCGCGGCGTGGGCAAAGTCGGTGTGGTCGGGGTGTTCCGCAATGGCGATGGACCGACGGTGATGTTCCGCACCGATATGGACGCGTTGCCCGTCAAAGAAGAAACGGGCGTCGATTACGCGAGCGAGGCGACGACTATCGATGATGCGGGCAACGAAGTGGCCGTGATGCACGCCTGCGGGCACGACATGCATATGACGGTGTGGGCGGGGACTGCTCGAGTGCTCACGCAAATGAAGGATCGTTGGAAGGGCACGCTGGTGGCGATCGCTCAACCCGCCGAGGAGTTGGGCGCCGGTGCCAAAGCGATGTTGGCCGATGGTCTCTATGAGCGGTTTCCTCGACCCGATTACGCGCTGGCACTGCATTGCGACGCCGGACTGCCTGCCGGTCAAATCGGATATCGCGAAGGCTATGCGATGGCCAACGTCGATTCCGTGGACATCACCATACGCGGCTATGGCGGGCACGGCGCCTATCCACATCGCACGAAAGATCCGGTGGTTATCGCCTGCCAGACCGTGATGGCGCTGCAAACGATTGTCAGTCGCGAGGTGCCGCCGGTAGAACCGGCGGTCGTCACCGTGGGCTCGATTCACGGCGGAACCAAGCACAATATTATCCCCAACGAAGTCAAGCTGCAGCTGACCGTGCGGTCCTATTCCGATGAGGTCCGCGATCTGCTGTTGGCTTCCATCCAGCGGGTTGCCGAGGGGACGGCGAAGGCGGCCGGCGTTCCCGATGAGCTAAAACCGATTGTGACCGTGCGCGATGAATTCACACCATCGACATTCAACTCACCGGAATTGGTGGAACGTGCGACCACCGTCATGCGGCGATTTCTCGGAGACCGCAATCTCGTGCGGTTGGAACAGAAAACTTGGGGCGAGGATTTTTCGCGTTATGGCCGGGTCGAACCGCGGGTGCCGATTTTTATGTACACGTTGGGTACGGTGCCCCGCGATCAATACCAGGCCAGTTTGAAACCGGGGGCTCCACCGTTGCCGTCGCTGCATTCCAGTCAATACGCGCCCGACTACGAACCATCGATCAAAACGGGTGTCAAAGCCATGTCGGCCGCCATTTTGGACCTGTTGAATTAGACCACACATACGTTAACGGGCTGTTTCAACTGCGGTTCCCATGGGAGCAAAGGGAGGTCCGGCACCATGCGTATTCCAGTCGTGCGCGGCGTGATCGATCGTCGCATCCTGGTAAACTTCCGCGTGGATGCCGTCTCATTAAGAAAATTCCTTCCGCCTCCTTTTGAGCCGCAACTGGTCAATGGATTTGCCATCGCAGGCATCTGTTTAATTCGCCT
>JBFILF010000296.1:0-7215 GCA_041599835.1 Pirellulaceae bacterium | reverse complement strand
ACGATCGCCGACCTGGACGCCAGCGACACGATCCAGTCGCATCATCTCTCCGAAGCCATCAACTACCGCATCCTCGACCGGCAACTGTGGAGTTGAAGTCGGGTGCCACTGCTGGCTTGCCCAGCAGTGTTATTCGGCATTGCCACATTGATCGAAACATGACCTAACGTGTCACTAAGTCCAATTTAATACGAGTTGGACCAAATGGGGTGCCACTGCTGGACCAGCCGGCAGTGGCACCCGAGCACACATCGAAGAGGTACTCGTCACCTTTAAGTGACCACTGGTGATGATTATCGTCTGCCTCGCGCGGATCGCATCGATTCCACGATAAGTGTCTTTTGCGTTTTGCCATCGACCGTGTGTTCGGTAGCCTTTCCCGTGACCACTACCTTGGTGCCAGCGGCACGGCGTGCCATCTCGTGCATCTTGATTACATCGTCCGCCATGGCACGGCCGCCACCGGTAAAATCCAATTCCCAGCGTTCGTCGCCGACAGTAATGACAAATACGGCTTGCTTGTCCTGTTCTTCATTTTCGAGGTTCAGTGTTCCCGCAATCTCAACGCCACGGCTGTCGCGTTTTTTTCGAGGGCCAAGGGGCGTGCCACCCAAATCAAATCCGCCTCCCGCGCCACGCGATGCGCGGGTCGCAAACTCGAATTTTTCACCCTGCATTTTCGCCAACTGGTCTTTCTGCTCGGCGGTCAAAATCCCCGCATAGGCTCCGCGCAGTTGTTCTTTTATTTGATTGCCAGTGTCCTGCAATTCCTTCCGCAGCTGCCGCGTCATGACCCGGCTTTGTGCCTTTCTTTGAACATTCAATACTGCAATGCCGGCCTCCCGATCGGCTTTTTCGATTTGCTGGATTTGCTGCATAGACAAACCGAGCTGTTGAGCGACAGTTTCAAGCCGGATCGACTCGACCCCATAACGTTGCAAATTAAGCTGATTGAGCCTTTCTGACTGCTTGTCATCCAATAACGCAAAAATTCTTTGGTCTTCACCCTCGCGTGCTTGTTTCAATTTTTGCTTGACTTTTTGCTGGATATCATAGAGTTGTTCGGCAGTGAGTTTCGCGCGTTCCTCATAATCGCCATACCATTTTCTTGTCTCCCGTGTGATCTCGATTTGTTTCTCCATGTATTCCCGTTGGATGTCGAGGATTTTTTCTTGTTGCTCACCTGTTAACGCGAGTTCCTTCTGGACATCTGGCCTGCCCAAAAGGAACGTGAGCTGTGCGTCGAGACTCGGCACGTTTATTGAGCAAAACAGAACGAGACCGAACATCGAAAGGATCAAGGATTTTGCAGAAATCATTTGGCCGCTTTCTTTTTGTGCGAATGCAAATTAGCCGATCCGCTGACAGGATTCATAGCATCGTGAAGCGTGACGCGACGTTTCACCTAAAATTCTATTCTGAAAATTGGATTGATGGCAAACGGCAGTGTGCGCAACTGCGTAGTCGAGAGCAACCCTGTAACGGCACCGCTGATTGGTAGGGTAGGTCGAGGAGCGAAGCGATGACGACCCAGGGCCAGAACCGCAGACCGTTGGGTCTGTCCGCAGGCGCGCACGACAAGATTTTGAGCGCACCATTGCCAATCTGGACGCCAGCGACACCATCCAGGCGCACCACCTCTCGGAAGCCATCAACTACCGCATCCTCGACCGCCAAATGTGGAGTTGAAGTCGGGTGCCACTGCTGGCTTGCCCAGCAGTGATCATGCGTAAAGTTGAGCGGGTGCCACTGCTGGCTTGCCCAGCAGTGATCGTGCAATTGAAAAGAGAGCAGTGATCATGTTTTTGGTCTTGGTTTGACCAAGCGTGTCCCGAGTCCAGATACCTTGCCACGTTGAATTGGCAATCGTTATTTGGGCAAGTGCTGCTCAACGGCGGCTCGTCCAGTACCAACAAGCACCGTACCTCGGTTGGCATGAACGGCATCAACATGAGTCATCGGAAACGGGTGAAACATTTCGAGGCAATTGTCTGCTATCACGAGCTCACGTTTTCCTGCTACCAAAGAAGGCCTTTACTGACCAATGACCGGTGGTTGGAGATGTTAGGTGAAGCGGTGTCGCTTGCAACTTCTCGACATCGATATAACCTGACTGCTTTTGTTTGGATGCCCGAGCACGTGCATTTGCTTGTTTTGCCACACAATTTGGAATGCCGCATATCAGGCCTGTTGAATGCAATCAAGCGGCCGTTTTAATTTCGGATCAAAAAACTGCTCGAGAATCCAATACTCAATTACTTAAATCGCTCACGATTCATCAACGACCGGGCATCCAGACATTTCGATTTTGGCAAGAAGGTCCTGGCTACGATCGCAACATTGAGTCCAACAAGGGCATTCGGTCGGTGATTGATTACATTCACATGAATCCTGTGCGACGCGGTTTGTGTTTAAAAGCAGATGACTGGAAATGGTCCAGTGCACGTTACTATAGCGATCGCCGCTTTGAAGATGTCGTCGGCTGGCCGCATATTGATGGTTTGATAGAGGACGTGTCTGGTTGACGGAGACCGGAGGCACTGCTGGGCAAGCCAGCAGTGGCACCCGCCTGCTCTGCCCGCGGCTGCTTCCACGGCGGGCCCATTCCGCTCGAAGCCGCGACTTGATGCCTAACGGCGTGCATACAACTCTGACTGACGAGTCAAGAATTATAGCTCGCCGTTGTATGAGCTCGGCACACCCGCTTGCCTTCTGTGGCGGTCGCTGGCGGCGGTTTATTGAACAATTCGCGGCGACATAATCATTTTTTTCCCTAGCGGCCACCAATGGCACACAATGATCGGCGCAATTTGCAGCCAGTTGATTTCAGAATTTTGTTGACGACCGCCCGCCATGGACCTACAGTGAATTCCTGCGAGCAGAGTCGAGACAACGATGACGACGCCAGCGCAAACGACGTGACCCGCGTGACCGTTTGCGATCTCCGACACCAGAGGATTGTCGCTGATGAACGCTCGCACCACCGCCCGTCGCGGCGCAGATTCCGCCCTCATCTTTGAACATCTGGAACACCGGTTGCTGCTGAGCGGTTGTACGCAACCGTTTTTTTGGTGTGACGGACCATTGGGACCGGCGACCGGTCAGCTGACGGCAGAAATTGTCGAAGGGCTTTCCGTATCCAAGTTTGACGGATTTGCCAATTTCAGCCACCAGCTCAACCAACTGTGGGGCGACTATCGGGCCAGCCCCACGCCGACGAACGGTGCATTGGCGTCGATGGCCGGGTCGGTCCAGGTCCAGGGCGATTACGTCCTGGTTGATACGGTAGCCAGTGGCCGGGCAAGCCAACTGTGGCAGGACCTTGCGCGACTGGGAATGCGTTCGGCGTCTCAGATCGGTTCGATCATCTCGGGTCAATTTCCCATCGCTGCGCTGGGCGACCTGGCGCAGCTGGATAGCCTGCAATTTGCCGCGGCGGCGCTTCGACCGTGGACGCAGGTCGGCAGCGTCACCAGTCAAGGTGACCTCTCGCTCAACGGGCCAGCGGCGCGATCGCTGTTCGGCGGTATCGATGGCAGCGGCGTGACCGTCGGCGTTTTGTCAGACAGTTTCGACACGGGCTCTGGCAGTTACCAGTCTGACATCAGCAGCGGCGATTTGCCGGCCGGGATTCAGGTGTTGGAGGATTATCCCGGCGGCACGGACGAAGGACGTGCGATGATGCAATTGATTTACGACGTCGCGCCGGGCGTCGACATGGCGTTCCACACCGCCTTTAACGGGATCGCTGATTTTGCAAACGGAATCACCGAACTGGCCGCCATCTCGGATATCGTCGTCGACGATGTCATTTATTTCGCGGAGCCGATGTTCCAGGACGGTCCCATTGCGCAGGCGATTGATGCGGCGGTGGCTGGCGGTACGGCTTATTTTTCAGCGGCCGGAAATGCCGGGCAACAAGGATATGAGAGCGTCTACCGCGACAGCCTCGTCGATCTGTTCGTGGGATCAGAAAACCGCGGCCGCCTACACGATTTCGATCCCGGCGGCGGCGTCGACTATCTGCAGGAAATTTATGTGCCGTTCTTTAGTGGCTTTGTGTTGACCTTTCAGTGGGACGAACCGTTTTTTTCGGTCAGTGGCGGCGACGGCAGCACCAAGGACCTCGACGTTTATGTCACCAATTACGACGGGTCGTTGATCCTGGCCGAAAGTATTACGCGGAACGAAGGCGGCGATTCGGTGGAGGTCCTGCAATTCACCAATTTAAACTTTCCCAATCCATTCGATCCCAATGACGCCAAATTCAACATCATGATCTCCAGTTATGCGGGCGGCGCGCCCGGACTGCTGAAGTACATCCGCTACGATACGGGACCGGGCGTCACGCTCAACCAGTTTGACACGCAAAGCAGCACGCTGTTTGGCCACGCCAACGCCGACGGCGCGTCAGCGGTTGGAGCCGCGTATTACGGAGACACCCCTGCTTACGGTCAGACTCCTCCGCTGGCCGAAGCGTTTTCGTCAGGCGGCGGTACCCCCATCCTGTTTGACACGTCCGGCAATCGTTTGACCACACCGGTTGTCCGCCAAAAACCCGACATTGTTGCGCCCGATGGCGGCGATACGACATTCTTTGGTCAGGACACCGACGGTAATGGTTTCCCTAATTTCTTCGGCACCTCCGCAGCGGCACCTCATGCAGCGGCTGTCGCCGCATTGTTACTCGAAGCGCACCCGGGCCGCACGCCGGCTGAGATTTATAACTTTATGGAAACGACGGCCATTGATATGGATGTCGCGGGGTTTGATTTCAACACCGGACAGGGTCTGGTGCAAGCCGACGCGGCCTTGAGCAGTTCTGGCGAAGCCGCCCGTTTGAACGTCTCGATCACCGAGGCATCAATCGATGAGAACGGAGCCGCAGGTACCGGTACCGTCACCCGGCGGGGAAGCGATACTACGGGCGACCTGGTGGTGCAGTTGGCCAGCAGCGACACCGATCAGGCCACGGTTCCGGCATCGGTAACGATCCTCGACGGGCAGGCTTCGGCCACCTTTGCCATTGCGCCCGTAGATGACGAATTGTCCGATGGCAATCAAATCGTCACCATCACCGCCACCGCCGTCGGATTTTATGCGGGCGCGGATTCCTTGACCGTCATCGACGACGAGCCGCAATTTCTGACTCAGTGGGCCAGCATCGTCATTGATTTCAGCTCTCAATGGACGGGTGATCCGGCAGGCGGTTGGACGGCGGCCCAGGCGCTGGGCATGCCCGATACGTTTGAGTACGGGGACCTGCCCACGGCGTGGGCTGCATCCACGCAGGATGGCAACGGCACCGAGTACTTGACGTTGGGTTATGACATCCCGGTGCTGGCCACCGCCGGCACGATTCGCCAGACGTGGAACAACGGGTTTGTAACGCGAGTCGAAGTGCGCGACGCCGCCACGTTGCAATTCCATACCGTGTGGAGCGGGACGGACACCAGCAATCCCGGTGCACCCGTTAATTTCGATGTCACGTGGGATATCACCACCTACTACGTGGACGCGCTTCGCGTGACGATTGATTCAAACCACGTCGTGGGTGATTGGGAAGAAATCGACGCCATCGCGCTACGCGGCTGGACCGACGTGCCGTCGACAATCGACAATCTGGCCACGGCTGAAACATCGGTGGACGGCACGGTGATTGGCGACTACACCGACACTCACCTCGCTGACAATCAGTACGAAGCGATTACCGAGGTACTCTATGCCGGCAACAAGCGGACCCGCATGACCCACGAGTGGGACTTTAACGTCAGCGGTGGCAACACGGTAAGCTTGATTGTGGAAGCCTATCACGACAGTGCCGTGGAAAGTTTCCAGTTCGAGTATTCAACCGATGGCGGCGCATCCTGGATTCCCGCCATGACGATTACCAATGTTGAGACCACGCACACGCTGGCGTTGCCGGAGAGCACCAGTGGCCTGGTGATTGTGAGGGCCGTCGACACCGATCGGTCACGGGGCGAAACGGCAAGAGATACGTTGTACGTCGATCAGATTGTGATCCGCTCGACCGGTTCGGACAATGGACTGCCGCAAGTGGCGATCACCGCCAGCGATGCGTCGGCCGCAGAACAGAACACCGATCCAGGCCGGTTCACCATCACCCGCAGCAACACCAGCGGCGACCTGACCGTGTATTACGCCATCAGCGGCACGGCCGGCAACGGCGTCGACTATGCGACGATCGCCTCCTCCGTGGTGATCGCCGATGGGAATTCATCAGTTGACATCGTCATCGACCCGGTGGACGACGGAGATCCCGAGCCGACCGAAACGGTGACGCTGACGCTGCAACCCGATGCGGCGTACTCCGTCGGCGCATCGAATACGGCCGACGTCGACATCCTCGACAACGATGGCGGCGGCCAAAGTACTGCGGTGGCCGATGGCGAGATTCCCGTCAGCGGCAACATCACGCAGGGAACGTATGCCGATACCTGGACCAGCGATAATGTGCGCGAGGTCATCGAGGAAGAAATCTCAAAGGGAAAACCCAACGCGCGGTACAGTTTGTTGGAGCATAAATGGACGTTTTCAGTGGTAAGCGGTTCGAGCATCACTTTTTACGTCGAGGCATCAAACACCAATTTGGATGGCGATAATTTTGAGTTCGCCTACTCGACCGACGACGTCACCTACACTTCCCTGTTGACGGTCAATTCGGGTACCGAGACCTTGTATTCAGCGGCGCTACCGGCAACCCTCGCCGGCACCGTCTACATCCGCGCCACGGACACCGATCGCACCGCCGGCAACGTCTCGCGGGACAGCCTGGTCGTCGACCATATGTATATTGAGACACAGGGGACGCCCAACGGTTTGCGTTGGACCCTGGTGGCCCGACCGTTCGAAATTGATTCATTTGACCGCAATGCGCTGGTCGAGCGGGTTCACGTCAAGCGGCTGGAGGCGGACCGACAAGTGGTCGCGTGGGCTGTGGCGCAGACGCGCCCGGCGGTCGGGTCGCACGTTGCACCGTCGGTCGAGCATTCGGCAGAAATAGGGGCGATTGATGTTTGGAAAGATTGGCGGTCCGTGAGATCTCAGCCCCTGGCCGGTGCGATCGATCCCCTGTCGGCACCAGAGAATCGTTGGCCAATCTGGCCGATGCGCCATCCGACGGACCTGATGGACATGGATGACGGCGATACACAGTGGCAGGACGCAGCCGCCGCGGCCGACGCGCTAATAATT
>JBFILF010000295.1:0-7229 GCA_041599835.1 Pirellulaceae bacterium | reverse complement strand
GGCCGTAGCCGCCGCCACACCCAGCGCCACGGCCAAATTCACTCGGCGGTGAAACAAGAAACTTCGTAATGCCAGGGCAAAGTCGCTCATGATCCGACCGCTGACTTTTGGAAATTCTGTGAGGCCATGTCAATTGATATCAACCAGTTTTCCCTTGTCCAAACGGCCCTGTCGTGAAAACTGGCCCGCCAGGTGGTCGTTGTGCGTGACGCAAATCAGCATCACGTTTTCCTCTTTTTGAAGTTCCAGCAGCATGCGTCCGATGATTTCGGCATTGACGTTGTCCAAGCTGCCGGTCGGCTCGTCGGCCAGCAGCAATTCTGGTTGATTCAACAAGGCTCGAGCCACGGCCACCCGTTGCCTTTCGCCACCGGACAGTTGGCCGGGCCGATGCTCAATCCGATTTTCCAAGCCCACCCGTTTCAACAGCTCCTCGGCCCGCGAGGCGACGCCCGCCTGGTCAGATGTTTCCGCGGCAATCGCCGGGATCAAGACATTTTCCAGAGCCGAAAGCTGTGGCAAGAGGTGGTGTTCTTGAAAGATGAACCCGATGTTCTGATTACGAAATGCCGCTAGTTCTGCTTCGGGCAAGGCAAACGGATTGATGCCTTGCAAGGTGACGCGACCGGAAGTCGGTTCATCCAGCGAACCGATGATGTGCAACAGCGTACTTTTTCCCGAACCACTGGGTCCGATGACGGCCAGGTTTTCGCCGCTTTGCAGTTGGAGGGAAACGTGATCGAGAATTTGCAGCGCACCGGACGGTGTGGGGAATTCCTTGACCAGGTTGTCGACAATCAGATCCGCAGGCTCGTTCGACATCAGTTCATTAAAAGCTGGTTGCCACGGTGGGATCAGACGGCCGCCGCGTGATTTTCCAGCAACGCCAGGCAACCCAGACCGTAAAACGTGTACTCGACGTCATGTGCATCGTCCCAAATGGCGGCGCGAAAACCGCCTTCGGCCAATTGTAGCGAATGGATGAAGTCGCGAAGCGGGTCCAAGTCCAACTCGTGCAATTCACCCAAATCGTCCAACGTCAGCATCCCGGTGAATGTGCTGAGCGAATCGGCGATGGGAATTCGCGTGTTAGCCCGCAAGCCTCCTTCGTCCGTTTGCATCTCCAACAGGAAATCGACGGTGGAATCGGCTACGTCTTCGTCCAGGGCATCCAGCATCTGCAACGCCGCGATCGCCGCCGCCGTAGGATTGGTCCCGGCCCGTTTGGCGGCGCGGATTTCACGAAACCCGCCATCGTCGGCCATTTGCGATTTCAAGAATCTGACCAAATCCTGTGGATTGGGAACCTCAGCGCCGATCATTTGCATCACCAACAGCACCAGAAACGAATGGTAGGTGCTGCCGGCGTGACCCTCGGTCGCTTTGGCATATCCGCCGTCGTCGCGCCGCAACGAGTTGAGCAAATCCGCAACCTTCGCGTCCCAGTCGGGGTCCGCGCCAGCGAACACCTCGATGCCGTAGATTCCGTATAGCAACGCTGAAGAATAAAGAAGGCTAAAAAAGTCAACGATCGACTGTTGCGAGTGCATGCGGGATCGCAAAAACTCGGTGGCTGGTCCCGTTATGGTCTCATCCAGCCCATCGAGAATCGCCAAACCGCGCAGCGCAAACGACGTGTAATACAAATCGCTGTCGCCTTGCCGGCCGCCAAATCCACCATCGGCGGTCTGCGCTGCTCGCAGGTAACGGGTATGTCGTTCCCGCATCTCCTCCGGCAGTTTTGACACTCCGGATGCCAGTCGCAGTGTCAAGTTTTCCAGGTAAGCCGACATGGAATTTCGCCGATCTGGGTCACCGACCGCCGCCAACGGACGACATATCGATATATGGCCGAAGTTTTTCCACAAATGCGTCCGGAATATTGACCGGGATGGGGCGCTGGCCAGATTCAATTTGGCAGCAAACCGACGTGACGTGGCCCTCGGCGACGGTCTCATCGTCCAATTGGAATTTGAAACCGTACGTCGCACTGGTGTTTCCTAACCGCTGAACCCAAACATGGATGGTTACTTCCTGTTCGAATCGAATCGCGCGCCGGTAATCACACGTGGCCGACACCCGCGGCCAACTGATCGTCTTTCCGTTCATCTCGCTAACCACGCTTAGCCCGAGGTGCCTGAGCAACTCGTGCTCGGCTTGTTCCATGTAGGCAAAAAACACGGAGAAGTGGACGATGCCGGCCGCGTCAGTGTCTCGAAATTCCACGCGTCGCGACGTTTGGAAAATTTCCGCCATGCAAGGATTCCCGCTCGCGATTCCACTTCACCCGTTTGTTGACAACACCTGTGAACAGCTGCGCCAACAAAAAAACCCGCCTGATACCGCGAGCCAGACGGGTTGAGAACACTGCGTTGCGTGTTCGCAAAATTGACTGCTAATCGCCGACGTAAGGCAACAGGGCCATAAACCGGGCGCGTTTGATGGCTTGGGTGACGGCATGTTGGCTAATGGCCGAACACCCGGTTTTCCGACGGCCGACAATTCGACCGTGCCGGCTAACCAGCTTTTTCAAAAAGTCGACGTCTTTATAGTCAACATACATCGGTCGCGGCCGCTCGCCGTCCACGTACAACGGGTCTTTCCGCGTGGTCCGCGCCTTGGCTTTAATCTTTTTTCGCGCTCGGGTCGATCGTCTCATCTAACTCACTATTTGATCATGGGCGATTGGCTGCAAATTTCAGAACCGCCTATTATCCGAAACAGCCGACAAACTTCAAGGCGTTTTCGCCGTCGGCGGGAGTCTTACCCTCATATCCACCCCGAATTACGCGGATTCGCCTCCATGGCCGCCCCCGGGCGTTAACCGCGATCGCCCCACGACATTGGTCGCCACAACGGCCAGCAACAGCAACCCACCCACGATATTGATGGCGATGCCAATCTGCCGGCCTCCGACATTGGGTGCCAACAACAAAGCCGCCGCCACAATCAACAACAAACGGGTCGGCCAGGACAAGTGGCGTCGCAAAAAGCCCGTCAAACCGGCGGCCAATGCAATCACACCCAGCGTCGATGCCACCACGGCGATCGCCACCATCCACCAGCTGAACTCGCCGCCCAGCGGCGCCATCAACAACAGTGAGGGACGATATATGAACATGAATGGCAGGGTGAATCCGACCAGCGAAAACCGAAACGCGGCAAACGCCGTCTGCATAATCGGCGCCTGGGCAATCGACGCGCTGGCGTATGCTGCCAACGCCACCGGTGGAGTGACCATCGACATCATCCCGAAATAGAAAATGAACAGATGTGCGGCCAGCGGATCGACCCCCAGTTCACCCAGCAGCGAACCCATCAACGTGGCCATGAGCAAATAGCAAACAACCGAGGGCACGCCCATTCCCAGGACGATCGAACAGACCATGATCCCGATCAGCGCCAGCAGCAAACTGGATTCGACCACACTCTTGATGGCTTCACCAAAGTCATTGGCGATTGGGGTCGTCTGCACCACGCCAATGATAATTCCCACGCAGGCGCTGGCGGCCACCAGCGCGATCCCGTTGGCCGCGGCCCGCTTGAAGGCCGAAACAACTTGCGGCCGCCATACCGGGTGGATCATCCCGAACAGCAGTAGCACCAGCATGCCGATGATCGTGGATCCAAACACCGAATCAAAGATTTCCCGTGCCTCGGGCTCACCGGAGACAGGATCCAGCCACGAGGTGGCCATGAACTGCCGCAGCCAAACGGGCAATCCGGGATCGTCGCTCCAATAACGAGTCCACTGGTGCAATGCCACCACCGCGAGAAAGGTGCCGATGGCCAGGGTCCGGGGCGCGATGGACATCTGCAACTGTTTGCGCAAGGGCGCCAACGCGAGGATCAGCACCAGCGAGCCGGTGACCGCGCGAAACGGCGAGAATCCGGCAACCAGCAGGCCCACTAACACGCCCAGCGCGCCAAAAAAAACCAGGCCTTCGAAGACGGAGATTTTCCGTTTGGTTTCGTCCAATCCCGCTTCGCTGATCAACTGGCCTTTTTCCGTTTCGGCCCGCCGTGCGTAAAAGTGGACGATCATGAACAGTGAAAAGTAGTAAAGCAGCGCCGGGATGACCGCCGCCTTGGCGATCTCCAAAAAAGTGACTTGTGGCTCACCGGGCGCGCGTTCGACAAATTCCAGCATCATGTAGGCGCCCGCGCCCATCACTGGCGGAACCAACGCCCCTCCCGTGGCCGCGGCCGCCGTAATGCCACCGGCATCCCGCGCCGTAAATCCGGAACTCCGCATGACGGGAATCGTAAAACTGCCAGTGGTTACGGCATTGGCCACGGCGCTGCCGGACAAAGAACCCATCATGCCGCTGCCGATCACCGCAACCTTGGCGGGCCCGCCGGAGCTGCGTCCAAACAACTTTTCCGAAAAGTCGATGATGAATTGCGTGGCCCCCGACATCTCCAAAAACGCACCGAACACCACAAACAAAAAGACATAGCGAAACATCACGCCGGCGGCCGGTCCCAGCACGCCAAGTGACTGCAAAAACGTGGAACAGGTTACTTGCTTGGGAGTTTTGCCCTGGTGGGGCAGCATCCAGTCCGGCAATTCAGGCGCAAAATAAGCGTGCAGGATAAACGCAATCGCCAAGGCCGGTACGATCCAGCCAATGCTGCGTCGCGTCGATTCCAGCACGAGCAACACGCCGATCACCGCCACCAGGTAATCCAGGCTGGTTTCACTACCGGCGCGGTCACCCAGCGACGTCGGCCGTGTAAACGGACCGCTGTCCGGCCACAAAAAGGAAAACGGTGGCTCGGTTTGAATCACAATGTAGCCGAAACATAACACCGTCAGCGTGGCGAGCAGCCAGCGAAGTACCAGGTCGGTGTACCAGATTGCCGTCGAGCGCCCGGTGCCCGTGTCAAATGAATCGGCCGGCGAACGAATCCACGCGAATGCCGGCATCGACAAAAAGCTCAACACCATGCCCAGCATGATGAATATCGCCAGCGCGGATTGCGGCTGGAGAAGGTTGTAGTTGATGAACACGATCGTGTAGAGGCAAAGCACAATGCTCAAGACGGTGATGAGTGCTTTGCGTAGCCACTGCTCCACGAGCGCTTCCTCACGGATTAAAAACTATTCCGCCCTAAAAGGGGTAACGTTGACGTGAGAATCGGCAAGGATGTCGGCCCTAATCCTGCCAAATGCCGATTTCTTTGTAAAACTTGATGGCGCCCGGATGAAACTCCGTCCCCGTGTATCGAGCGGCATTTTTTTCGTTGATCGCGTTAGCGGCCTTGTGCTGTTTGGCAATTTCAGCCCGGTTTTCCCAAATCGTTTTGGTGATGTTGTAAATCAGATCTTCGTCCACGCTGCTGTGCGTGATCAGTTGCATCGACCCAACGTTCATGGCCTCAAAGTCGGATGTCATCCCCTGGTACGTCGCATTGCCGTCTTGGTTTTTTGCCGGAATGGTAGCGGGCTGAAAGAACTCATAATTGGCGATCAAACGGTCGCGAACCGCCGAGTCGTAAGGGATGAAGAAAATATCGTAAGTCGTGCAAGCCTGCGTCACTGCCGGAGTGGGGATGGCCCCACCCATGAAGGCGGCGTCCGCATTGCCGTCACCCAACAATCCAACGGCCGCGCTGTACGTTTCGTTGAGCGGCGTAAAATCCTGCTGGTCCGTTGTGTACGTCACGCCATGTTCGGTCAGCAGCGGACCGAGAAACATCTCAAAGCCTGCACCCGCGGGGCCCACTGAGACCCGTTTTCCTTTCAAGTCAGCCAGTGTCTGGATGCCGGAGTCTTTTTTGGTGATGAACAATCCGATGTTGGGAGCCAGCGTCACGACAGCGCGAATATCATAATTCTTGTCCCAACCGCCGAGCCCGCGGGCCGCGTGGTAACTGATGGCCGAATTGGACATCCCCAGCTGAATTTCGCCTTTGTCCAATTGCCGAATGTTTTGCTGCGACCCCTTGGTACCGGAGGCCTGCACGCGCCATGTCGCGTCGCCTTTAAATTCGTTCAGCACTGAAGCAATCGCGTTGCCAACCGGCGCAAACGCCCCGCCCACCGGCGCCGTGCCCAGCGTGACGAATTGGCGACCGCCACGATTTCCGGACGAGTCCGAACTCGAATCACAACCCGTCCAACACACGACAGAAAACGATAACGCCACACAACACATAAATGAACAAATGTTTCGCGTTGCTGTTTTCATGGCACTTTGCTCAAGCTCAATGTGCGGATTAATAATGTTTGATCCGGGTGACGGTTGGCGCAATCAGCCGCACGGTTGGGCGTGCACAACCTGTTAGTTACCGCTGATGATACTATCATGCCCCCGTTTTCCGGACTAGTGGCGCGAGTCGACCTCTCGCGGTGTAAGGCAAGGCGGCCCCAGTTGCGGCGGTGTGGAATCGCGTTGGTCGGTCGTCTAAACTGCCAGAACCAAATGGGCCGGCGGGTTGCGTTTGCCGGTTAGCCGCTGTGGCGCAGGAAGTAACAGAAATGAAGTATGTAGTTTGGTTTTTGGTCATCACACTGGTCGTTCTGCACCAGGATTACTGGAATTGGGACAAGTCGGAGTTGGTCTTTGATTTCATGCCGTTCACGATGGCCTACAACATTGCCATCTCGCTGGCCACCGTGGTGGTTTGGATTCTGGCGACGACGTTTTGCTGGCCCGACCATCTGGACGGGATCGAACGAGAGGCACCGCCGAAACCCAAGCCATCCGGAGGATCGACCCGATGACTCAGCTGTTGGTCATTGTCGGTTACCTGGTAACGTTGCTGGCACTGGGGGCCCTGGCTGGCCGGTTCTTTCGGGGAACGTCCAGCGATTACATGTTGGCCAGCCATTCGATTGGACCATTCTTGTTGTTGATGTCTCTGTTTGGCACGACAATGACGGCCTTTGCGCTGGTGGGTTCCACCGGACGGTCGTTCACGTTAGGAGTGGGGGTTTACGGGTTGTTGGCCTCGGCCGGCGGGATCGTGCATTCACTGTGCTTTTTCGTGATCGGCGTGCCGCTGTGGGCGATTGGTCGCCGCCACGGTTTTCGGACACAAATCCAGTTTTTTCGCGCCCGCTTGCAAAACAATCTAATCGGATGGCTGCTGTTTCCGATTCTGGTGGGATTGGTCGTGACCTATTTGTTGCTGGGCGTGGTGGCCGCCGGCGCCGTGGTCAACGAAGTGACTGGCGGTGCGTTTGAGCCAATGGGCTGGTTCGAGTCAGCTCGATACGGTGT
>JBFILF010000294.1:0-7249 GCA_041599835.1 Pirellulaceae bacterium | reverse complement strand
TGCCGTTCTTTGCCTCCTCCAACGGCAGTTGGATTCGTTCGACGCCGGCCTACGACGATGGCAAGCTGTACGTGGGCGGAATGTTGGACGTGTTGGTGTGCCTGGATGCCAATGACGGAAAGGAAATTTGGCGAATGGATTTTCCCAAGCAGCGCGGCACCAAGAAACCGGACTTTGGATTTGTTTGTTCGCCGTTGGTGTTGGAGGGTGCCGTGTATGTGCAGGCGGGAGGTGCCTTTTACAAACTCGATAAACAAACCGGCCAAGTTTTGTGGGAGTCGTTGAACGATGGCGGCGGCATGTTCGGCAGCGCGTTCTCGTCGCCGTTCGCCGTGACATGGAATGGCCAAACGCAAATTCTGGTGCAAACCAGGCAAAAACTTTGCGGCGTGGATCCGGCCAGCGGCGCGATCCTCTGGTCCCAAACGATTCCCACGTTTCGTGGCATGAATATTCTTACGCCCACCGTGCATGAAAACTCCGTGTTCACCAGTGCCTACGGCGGCCGTTCATTTTTGTTTCACATCGAGCGAAACGGTGGCCAATGGCAAGCGGCGCAAGCATGGGAAAATCCCCTGCAAGCCTACATGTCGACACCGGTGATCAAGGACGGACACGCCTACCTCCATCTGCGCAACCAGCGGTTTGCCTGCATTGATCTGGAAACCGGCCAGACAAAATGGCGAAGCGAGCCCTTTGGCAAATACGCCAGCCTGGTGGTGCAAGGCGATCGGATCCTGGCTCTGGACCAGCGCGGCGAACTGTTGTTGATCCGGGCCACGCCGTCCAAGTTTGAATTGATCGACCGTGCCCGCGTCAGTGACCAGGAGACATGGGCCCATCTGGCGATCAGCGGCAATGCGTTATTTGTGCGAGAACTCAATGCCATCGCCGCGCTGCGACTGGCAAACTGAATTTGATGGTAATAAAACATCATGGTTAAATCTGCCGTGCCGGATACGCGGGTGAAAAAGGTCGGAGGCGATTCGCCAAACGACGACGGCGAATACGTTTTGTATTGGATGATCGCCAACCGGCGCCCCGGCTGGAATTATTCCTTGGACCGCGCCGTGGACTGGGCCAAGGAATTGGGCAAACCCCTGGTGGTGTTCGAAGCGTTGCGGGCCGGATATCGCTGGGCCAGCGACCGCATCCATGCATTTGTGATCCAGGGGATGCTCGACAACGCGGATGCATTCGAAAAACAGCCCGTACTGTATTATCCGTATCTTGAGCCGGAGCCGGATGCCGGCAAGGGTCTCCTGCAAGCCCTTGCCGAGCGGGCATGCGTGGTCATCAGTGACGACTTTCCCAGCTTTTTTTTGCCGCGGATGATTCAGGCCGCGGCACGCCAGATTGCGGTTCCACTGGAATTGGTTGATTCCAACGGCATCATGCCGATGCGTGACACCGATCGCGTATTTGCCAGAGCCTACGATTTTCGACGGTACCTGCAAAAAAACATTCAACCGCACCTCACGCGATCACCGCGCAAAAATGCACTGCAACGCGTCAAGCTGCCGGAATTGAAGCAGTTGCCCCAATCGATCACCGACTCCTGGCCGCCGGCCGAGTTGTCTCGATTTCGGGAGGGCGTCGCGGCGGGCTTGACTGATTTTCCCGTCGATCACTCTGTGGGCGTAACTGAAACGTCAGGCGGCGTCGCTGCCGGTCGCCGCGCACTGAAAAAGTTTGTGTCGAAGAAACTCGAGCATTACGCGGAATTGCGGAACCAGCCCCAGGAAGACGTCGGCAGCGGCCTTTCGCCCTATTTGCACTTCGGGCACGTTTCGGCGCACGAGGTGTTTCATGCCGTCACCAACAGCCAACCCTGGTCTGTGGAATGCATCGCCGACAAAGCCTCCGGCAGCAAGCAAGGTTGGTGGGGGGCAAGTGAAGAAGTCGAGTCGTTTCTGGACGAGTTAATCACCTGGCGGGAGTTGGGTTACAACATGTGCGCGCTGACGGACGACTACGACCAGTACGAATCGCTGCCGGACTGGGCGCGGACGACGCTCGAGGAGCACGCCGACGATCAGCGGGAATACACGTACTCGCTGGAGGAATTCGAGCAGGCGCAGACGCACGACCCGTTGTGGAATGCCGCGCAAACCCAACTGGTACAGGAGGGTCGGATTCACAACTATTTGAGGATGTTATGGGGCAAGAAGGTGCTGGAATGGACCGCGTCTCCACAGGAAGCTCTGGAAGTGCTAATCGAGCTGAACAACAAGTATGCACTGGATGGCCGCAACCCCAACTCATACAGCGGCATTTTCTGGTGCTTGGGCCGTTATGATCGGGCCTGGGGACCGGAGCGCCCCATCTTTGGAAAGATTCGCTACATGAGTAGCGAAAACACCGCGCGGAAAGTCAAAGTTAAAAACTACATCGACCAGTACAGCGGAAACGCGCTATTCACCTAGGCGTTGCTGCGACTGGTTGCTGCATCGACGGGTCGGAATCCTCGTCTAATATCTGCGATGCCGACTCATAATTGTCGCGCAGCCATTGGCCGGAGACGGGAACGACGGCACCCCGAGGCGACAACTCGTGACCCGACACGAATCGGGAAACCAGCTGGATTTCGCTGTCGTCCAGCGGCGAGCTCCGCAAATCTCGCAAGACGATTTTTCCAGCGCAGCTGGCGATTCGATAGTGCTGGCCGATGAACAATGCGTGATGCAACTGGTCATCATGTTTGATGGGAGGCGTGACCGGCCGACCCGACTCGGCGTCCCACACACGTAACGTGCGGTCCCGGCAGGCAATCAGCACAAGCCGACCATTGTGGCTGAACTGGGCGCTGACAATCTCATCGGAATGATTCATGGGTGTCGCCAGTAGCTCGCCTGTTTGCACGGAACGAATTCGTGCCGTTCCGTTGGAAGTGCACACGAGAATCCGTCGGCCACCAGGATCGAAACGCACCAGCATCGCGGGATCGGTTTCGCTGATCGGTTCAAGAATTTCAGTTTCTTGGTTGAGATCAAAAAATGCCACGCGCCCCGGATCCTGACCCAGCCACACACCGCACACGGCCAACAAATTCCGTTCGCGATTCCAGGTTGCCGAGACTGGAGTCATGCGGGCCGGCAGCGAGTGCGTCTGCTTTCCCGATTGCCAATCCCAAATCCGGGTCTTGAAATCTTGCGCGACGGTGACGAGCGATTGGTCGGCGTTCGAAAATGCGGCAAACACCAGCGTCCGCGGGTGTTTCAGTTGCGGCGAAATCGGCTGGCCCGTGTCCGTATCCCGTATTCTTGCTAAACCGTCTTTGCCGAAGCTGACCAACCGTTTGGCGCTCGTATCGAACCGTACAAACGTAAGGGGTTCCCCATAATCGACCTGCCAACGCAATTTGCGGTTGTCGATTTCCCAGAGTTCAATTCGACCCTGATAATAGCCGACGGCCGCCAACCGGGAATCATCACTCCATGCCATCGACTGTGGCGGATCACGGGGATCGGATTGAGATGTCAGTTTGGTACTTGAAATGACGGTCAGCGGGTCCGATTGAATTTCATGCAACGTTAATTCATGAGGCGCCGCGGCTAACAACCAGCGGCCATTCGGAGCTGCCGCGACGTCAAAGACTTTGCTGGTTTGCTCAATGTTGATCACGTCCGGTGACTGCCGTTGATAGTCCCAAACTCGAACGAACCCGGTTCCCGATAATGTGCCAACACCGCCGGTCACAGCCATTTGGCGGCGAATGGGGTGGAACCTGGCATGCGCACTGGGCGACACGACCGGCGACAGCGGCGAACAAATCGAGGTACCGGTTTCGGCATCCAGTAAAAAGACGGCGGAGGCCGACGTTACGGAAATGTTCTGGGAATCCAAGCTGAACTGGATCTGGCTGGGCCGCACCGGCAGCATCTTTTGAAAAACGGTTTTCGCAGTGTCGACGTCGACCAATTCCACTTTGCCACTGCGATATAGAAATGCCACGCTTTGCCCATTGGGGCTCAGTTGAGTCCGTGGCGTCGATTCGGTTTCAAGTGTGAAAATCGTATTTCCCGAGGGCAACTCTACCAACGCGGTTGTCGAGCCCGTCTGCATACACAAGCGCGAAGCCGCATGATCAAACGAGACCTCGGCAACCGTCGACCGCCCTTCGGTTTCAATATTTTCGGTAACCGGCCGGCCGGTTTGGGCGTCCCATACAGACGCGGTGTCACCCTGGATAAACAACAAATCACCATTCGGATGGAATCGAATTTTGCGAATACGGGAACTGTAATCGATGGTGCCAACTGTTCGGCCAGTGGCTAAATCCAACAACTTGATTTGACTCGGGCTGGCGTCGTCGACCGTGGCCAGCGTCAGCGATTGGGTGCTGGCCGAATTTAGGTTTTGACGCAGTGGTGATTGAGAATTGACCACCAGGCCCGGTCCTATCCAATCGCCTTGTTGCAGGTCCCACAATTTCACATCGATCGGCGGCAAACCGGTTTTCCCCGCCATCGGCAATACCAACCGTTCGGAGACAAGCATCAGCTTGGACGAGTCTTTGGAAAACAAGATCTGTTGCATCCGCCCCAGGTGGCGCACCGAATGAACCAGCCGGTTTTCATCCAGGTCCCAGATTTTCACCATGCTGAGCGTGGCGGCGACCGCCATGTATCGGCCGTCGGGGCTGAAGTCGACAACGCCCAAAGCACCGTTGTGCAACCAAGTCCGCACTGGTCGGGGACTGTTGGAAAGCGCGTGATGGAAGCGGATCCTTTGCACCAACTGGCGTTCCGATTTGTCCAGCCGAATCGATTCAGCGAACCATGGCAGCGCTTCCAACATCCGCGACTGGTTCATGTTCTGCATGCCCATGTTGACGTAATGGTCGATCAGCCGCTGACGGCTGATCAGTTCACTTTGCTGAGCACGTTTGGTCGCGTCGTCTGCCTCCACTCGCGCCGCCTGCTCGAGTTGCAGCGCATCTGCCGTTTTTTGTTGTTCCAGCAGCTTCTCGTTGTAGGCCGCCGACAGTTTCGTGTTGAACCAGATGCCGCCAATGATCATGCCAACGACCGCCAGCAAGGTGACCACGGCCAGCGCGGCCAATTGGGGATGACGGCGTGACCATTTGAGCAACCGCTCGGAAGTTGTCACGGGGCGGGCTTCGATCGGCAGGCCCTCGCGATATCGCTGCAAGTCCTGGGCGAGCTGTTCGGCACTGGCGTAACGTTTGGCCGGATCCTTTTCCAGGCATTTCAAGCAGATCGTATCCAGGTCTCGGTCAATTTGAGAATTATGAGTGCGTGGCGAGGTAGGTTCCTGATCGCAAACTTGCAGTATCGTCTCCAGCGGCGAGGCGGCTCGGAACGGCGGTTTGCCGCACAACATTTCGTAGAGGATCGCGCCCAGTGCATAAATGTCGGCGGCCGGTCCCACGCGTTTTGCGCCGCGCGCCTGCTCGGGCGCCATATAACTGGGCGTGCCCAGCACCGCGCCAGTTCGCGTTTGGTTGGAATCTTGTTCCACGCGCTTGGCCAGTCCGAAATCCGTGATCTTGGGAACAAACCGGCTGAGCCCATTGCCGCTGTCGCTGGAGCCATCGGGTTTGTGCACCAGCAAAACGTTGGCGGGTTTCAGGTCCCGGTGCACAATGCCCGATTGATGAGCAGACTGCATGGCGTGAGCCAGCGCTTCCACCATATCAACGGCTTCGGCGATCGACAGTTTTTGATGCGCCAGCAATTGATCGAGGCTTCCGCCTTCGACATATTCCAAGGCGCAGTAGGGTTTGCCGTGATGTCGACCCACGTCGAACACCTGCACGATGTTGGGGTGCTGCAACTGGGCCACGGCCTCCGCTTCCGAATGAAATCGGGCAATCTCCTCCTCGCCCGCGTGCGCACCGGATAAAATCATTTTCAGCGCAACGGTCCGGTTCAGCTCGGTATCTTGCGCGCGGTACACCACCCCCATCCCGCCGCGGCCCAATTCCGCCAGGATCTGGTAACCCGGCAAATCGATTTGCGAAAAATCGTCCGGCACTGTCGACGCGCCGATTGGGCTGGCGGCCCGGGGCGATGTCGCCTGGTCGCGGGAATCTCCTGGCCCGGCCCGAAGGCTTTCGTTCGCCAAGGTGGGGTCTTCGCTGCCGCGGGGTGGTTTTTGTGAGTCGCCGGAATTCATGTTGGAGTCGTTGCGTGGGCCGTCTGAAGTCCCTATTCTATTTCGCCAAACACTAGTCGGCGACGGTGGTTCGTCACCGGAGTCATGTGCGGCTGTTTTTAATTTTGTGATGGACGCTGGACAAATGACCGTTCCCAATATCTCTTGGCAAGATGCGTTGCAACGACTGGTCGACGGCAATGACCGTTTTGTCGAATATCTTCCGCAGCATCGTCGCGATCGGCGTGAAGACCTGGTGGCCGGCCAGCAACCCTATGCCTGTATCCTCAGTTGCGCCGATTCGCGGGTGGTGCCCGAATTCGTTTTTGACGTCGGCCTGGGCGAACTGTTTGTGGTCCGTGTCGCCGGTAACGTGGCCAACATGGGTTCGGTGGGCAGCATCGAATTTGCGGTCAGCCAACTGGGCGTCAATCTGGTGGTGGTGCTGGGTCACGAGAATTGCGGTGCCGTCTGCGCGGCGCTGGAGGGCGTGGAGCTCAGCCCCAACATCAACCACTTGCTCGGTTTCATCCACGAAAGCGTCGTGTCCGGCAGCGAAGTGGCCGACGCGGTTCGCGACAACAGCAAGCGGACGGCCAAAGAATTGGTGGACCGATCCGATATCATCCGCGACCGCAGCAAAGAGCCATCATTTAAAATCGCGCCGGCGTATTATCATCTCAGCACCGGCCAGGTTGAGTATTTAACTTAACAATCGCTCCGTGACAGCCGTGTAACGACCGGGGTATTTTTAGCCTGCATTGAGCCTCGTTTTCCAAAAAACAATGATGCTCCCGATCCACAACGGGTCAACTCAATCGTTTACGGAAACGGGCCACGCTGGCGAGCAGAATAACAACCGTGCAGATAGTCAATCCGACGACCGACGCGCTCAGGTCGGCAAAACCGGCTCCCCGCAACACAACACCTCGCAGGATGTCGATGAAATAAGTGGCCGGCAACAAAAACGAAATCAAGTAGATCGGGGTGGGCATTTCGGCGCGGGGAAAAACGAATCCCGATAACAGGATGGAAGGCAGCATGATAATGAACGCGAATTGCATGCCTTCCAATTAGGTTCGCTGTAACACTGTCTGCTCCGTTTGGTGTTGTGAAAAAAAACGGGACC
>JBFILF010000293.1:0-7269 GCA_041599835.1 Pirellulaceae bacterium | reverse complement strand
TTCGAAATTCGAATCGACCTGGCTCCGTTTCCACATAGACGACGCTTTCCTGACCCGCCATCAACACGGCGCTGCGGGGGACCACCACCTCCGATTTGCGGGCAACCGGCACCGAAACAAATCCAAACTCCGACGCGGGTACCAGATCCATCCCGCATTCCGTGCATTGTCCCGGTTGATCGCTAATCACTTGCGGGTGCCGCGGGCTGATCCATTTTCCTGCCAGTTCGGGATCGTAAATTGCCCCCGGTTGGTCGCTGGACACGTTGGCGCTGACTGAAATCGAAGCCGTTGCAAAATCGCCGATTCGGATGAGTCCTTGGTCATTGGGGATCACCACGCGAGTGCTCACGGTCTGCGTTGTCGGGTCCACCGACGGGTCAATAAAGGCAACTCTGCCCACAAATTCTTGATCAGGCAGGGATTGAATTTTGGTGAGCACTTTTTGCCCGAACCCGATCTTGGCCGCATCTTTAGGAAACAGTTCCAGCATCAGCCAAACCGTCGAGAGTTCGGCAACTTTGAACACCGACTGACCGGTATTCACGTATTGGCCTTCGACGACCATTTTGTCAATCACTGTGCCTTTGATCGGCGAGACGATGCGAATGCGACTGTCGGCCTTTCCGAGAGTTTCAAGTTCGGCGACTTGTTGTTCGGTGAGTCCTAGTTCGATCAAGCGTTGACGCGAACTTTCGTACAACCGTTGGTTGGCCTTTTCAATTCGTTGATTTGGAGACTGGCCGGCCTGCAGCAGTTTGACAGACTCCAGCAGCGCCACTTGGCTGGAGTACAATTCGGGGGAATACAGCAGTGCCAGGTCGTCGCCTTTATCAACTTTGACGCCAGTATAGTCGGCAAACAATTTTTCGATGCGTCCGTCGACATAAGCGGAAATAGTCGCCAGCGACCCCTCGTCATAACCGATCTGTCCCACGGCCCGAATTTTTTCCTCGAGGATTTCAGCGCGGGCTGCCACGGTACGAATATTGGCGATCCGAATGGATGCCGGATCGATGTTTATCCCGTATATGTCTTTTGAATCTCCGGAGAGTTTTTTTGCCTGCAACTCCATTCCGCATACCGGACAGTCACCGGGCTCCGACGACGGTGGAACGCAGACCATGGGGCATATGTATTGCACATCCTCGCCGGTCATGCCGGCGACCGACGTATTCGTTTCGTTCGAAGTAAACCAGCCAAAACGCTGGGCAACGCCCAGGCTGAAAAGGATCAGCGCGATGGCCGCGACCGCCAACAACGGTTGCAACACAATTTTGATCCACCAAACGACTTTAGGCCGTCGCCGAGTGGCCGTTTCCGACTGGCGAGACCGGGTGGATACCGGTGAGGGTTCCCCGCTGTCGTCAACGGCGGCGTTTTCGTTTTCGTGATCTGCGGACATTGACTTATCCAAAAAAATCGACGCAAGGTACTCGTGTTTAAAACTCAATTCAATCGCGAACCGTCAATCGGCTGCCGCCGGCAGCCAAGGGTCCCAAACGGTTTGGCCGGAACGGATATTTGCCGATCTGCCAGCAAAACGTTGGTTCGGCGCGCAGCTACGTTGTCGATCTTTTAATCAACAAGTAAATCGCGAAAGAAGCGCGCAGTAATCCTGCGCCGAGATAACCGGCAAAAATGCCGTGACGATTCCGCATTCCTGCGAATTGACCGGACAGTCGGCCACTAGAATCTGATCAGCCAACAGAATCCATGCGGATGGATTGTGATCCCGTTGAGATGGATGCAACGGAACGGCGGGAGCCGGCTGACCTGGCGTTTCTACCGTGCAGTCACAACGGTCGCCACAATCGCAGGAATTGGCATCGATTCGTTTTGAGCACGGTTGCGGCAACACGGCGTTACAGCAGTTGCCGGAAGCTGATTTTGAACAACACGACGCCGTTGTATTTTGAGTAGAACAACAGGATTGTTGTTGCTCGTTTTTCTCCGCGGTGGAACAACAGCCGCAATCACCGGCGCGGAGACACAACGGCTGCACAAACAACATTAGAATGGCGGTCCACGCCATTAACTGTTTGGTTACGCCGTATTGCATTTTTTGACGCCGATGTCAGAACTAGTTGCGGCACAAAGCCGGAAGGTCGATGCTGACCGAAAACACGATCAGCCCTGAAGATCATCCAATTGGTTAGTCAATTGTAGCATGCAGGGCAAGCCGAATTGGGCAGATTACTGCAGGTTTGAGTCCAGCGGCAGGTTGGCTCCTCGCCAATAGTCGTCCAAAGTCTTTGATTCCTTGGTCCGGGACACATTTCCGACAGGCGGCATCGTGAGCGTGGCCCGATAGTACTGGCCGGCTGAATTGTGGCAACTACCCGAATCAACTGCAGAATAAGGTAGTGGATTTGGGGGGCGGTAATGGCAGCTGGCCGTGCCGCAAGGATAGCAATGGTACGCTGGTGCACACCCGGTAATTGCGGGAAGGCATAAGCCAAAGGCCAAGATTAAAAATTTTTTCACGTTTGCTTCCACTTAGTGCCTCGATCAAAGTGAATCAGTTTTCGTTGCCTTACCGGTTGTCCTGTTGGTCTTGGTTCGGGCTGGGATCGGCCGGAAGCATTTCTTGACCAGCTGGCGCTGGTGAATCATCCGGCAATTCAAAGCTACCAATTTGACGTGCCAACGACGCCAGAGCTTGTTGCAATTCCATCTCAAACCGTTGTTCGGCGATTTCGAAACGCAGCAGTTGCCGCCAGTTGTCGATCATCTGCAGGAAATCGACTTTGCCAACCTGATAGTTTTCGATCGACTGCTCGAGTGTCAATTTTGATTTGGGAATGATGTCGTCGTGGAACAAGCTCAATGTTTCGCGAAGGCTTTGTACTTTGGCAAACAGGTCGGCGACCGACTCCATGGTTTCGTCTTTCAGCCGGTCGTATTTGCGGGCGCTGGCCAGCGTGCGGGTTTGAGCCTCGCGAACGCCGGCATCGATTCGCTTTTTGTAAACGGGCAAGTTCATACCCAGCGTTAACATGAAATCATCCTCGCCATTGGCTACTGGGCTGAGCCCTTCGTTGGCAATGGCAATCCAATTGAATCCCAGTGTCAGATCGGGATATCGATCGAGTTGTGCCAGGCAAGCCGCCTTGCGGTTCCGGTCGATCGTGGCTAGTTGAGCGTGCAATTCCGGACGCGCCTGAATGGCGACATCGTACAACTGTTGAATGTTGTTTACGGTTTTGCCCGGCGGCAGTTGGTCTAATGCTTCGAGTTGCGTTTCCGGTGAGATGTGAAGCAGCCGGGCCAGTCTTGCCTGGGCGCTAGTTTTTTGTTGTCGAAATTCGACAAGCTCGGCATCAACTTGGGACAGCTGGACTTGAACTTGCAACACATCTTGTTGGGTTACATCTCCCTGAACTCGATACATTCGGTCCACGACGGTTTCAATTAACTCCAGCTGCTTTCGGTCGTTTTCGATGATCGCAATGGCTTGCTGGATAAAATACAGTTTGAAATAGGCATTCTTGATTTGTTCGACGACTTTCAATTCCACTTCGGCCAATTGAGCCCGGGCCGCATTGACATCCTGTTCCGCCATGGCGGCCCGTGTCGCCAGTTTGCCCCGCCATGGAAATTTTTGGTTCATACTCAAGGCAAATTCCTGTTCGCCCGCCGCGGTCTGACCCGGGGAGGGAAATGCCATGGCACCCAGCATGGGATCCGGCAACGAGGCCGCCTGCGGCACGCGGTTAGCCATCATTTCCACATTCAGGCGCGCTTCCTGGATTTCCGGGTTTTGGCGGAGACCCAACTCGATGTACGACTCCACCGGGTGAGGTCCAGCATAGTCGTCCGCGACCGGGTTAGCCGCCTGAGTCACATCAGCAGGCTGGCTTTGGGCCAATTTGTGATCGTGCGAAAACATTTGGTAGCGTGCGTCGTATGTGGACCGACCGGTTTGACACCCTGCGACGCATGTGATGACCAATAGAAACAGCGTTCGCGTAAATCGTTTCGCTAAAAACCGATACATCGAGTTTGCCCTCGCGGTGGCGGTTGCTGTGGGCCGCCAATTTTCGGAATAATGCCGAGTATCCATTTACCCGTTATCTTTGTGATCGTCAGACGCGGTTCACCAATCCTTGTTTGCGGCCGGATGTCATGTAACCAATAAAACCCTTAAAGTTTTCCAGCCGCTCATCAAATGACACGATCCAAAATGTTCAGCCGGAAGGTGCGATCGCGAGCTCCGTTGTCGGTTTGCATGCAGGCAATTTGGCAGCAAAATATTCGATGGGCTGTCCGCTTTGCGGTGGCGGTTGGACATTGTGCCGCGGTAGCCATCGCGACTCGCCGAATTGCCGCTTCACGGCTGCAATTCAATCTTGTACGCCTTTGGCTCACCACCCATTGTGTTTGCAAAATCTTGCGGTCAAACTAAGTAATGTTGGGCTATCAACTTGCGAGGTAATGATCAGATGCGAATCCAATTGTTCAATTTTGCTGTCGCCTGTGGGTCACTGCTGTTATTAAGTGGCTGCGAAACCGGCTCAACGGACGCCGGCGGTGCGGCGGCGGTTGAGAGCCAAACAGTCGCTGTGGTCGATCAAGTTGTTGAGGCGTCGTGCGGACAATGCCAATTCGGAATGGAGGGAAGCGGATGCGATTTGGCCGTGCGGATCGATGGCAAGTCGTTTTACGTCGATGGCAGCTCGATCGACGATCACGGAGATGCCCATGGCGAAGATGGGATGTGCAATTGTGTTCGCCAAGCCACGGTTACCGGTGAAGTCAAAAACGGCCGGTTTGTGGCAACCACGGTCAAGGTCTTACCGTTGGAAAAGAAGGATCCTTCCAACTGAAGCTTCTCATTTGCTAATCGAACGCCGCATGTTATATGGCTTGGGTGCGCAGCCGCAGTGCATTGCTCACGACGGACAATGAACTGAAACTCATGGCAGCGGCGGCGATCATTGGGCTTAGCAGGATTCCGAATAACGGATACAAAACGCCGGCGGCGACCGGAATGCCAAGCGTATTGTAACCAAATGCGAATATCAGATTCTGGTGGATATTGCGGACCACGGCGCGGCTCAACCGAATGGCATTGATAATGCCCTGCAAATCGCCTTTGACCAGCGTGACGCCGGCACTTTCGATGGCCACGTCCGTGCCCGTGCCCATGGCAATGCCGATATTGGCGGCGGCCAATGCCGGTGCGTCGTTAATACCGTCGCCGGCCATGGCAACAACGTGACCGGCGTTGCGCAACTCCGTCACGCGGCGATGTTTGTCTTCCGGATTAACGCCGGCTTCAACTTCGTCAATGTTTAACTGGTCAGCCACGGCACGTGCCGTCGTTTCGTTGTCGCCGGTTAGCATAATGATTTTTAGACCAAGTCGGTGTAGTTCGCGAATCGCGTCCGAAGTGGTTTTTTTAATTGGATCGGCAACCGCCAGTATGCCGGCCAATTGACCGTCGACGCCGACAAACATCACTGTGTTGCCTTGATTACGCAACTTTTCAACCTGATCCCTCATCGCATCCGCACCGGCTATTTTGGCGTCGTTAAGAAACCGCAGATTGCCAACTAACACCTGTCGGTTTTTAACTTGACCCTGAACGCCGGCGCCGGTCACCGATTGAAAATGGTCAACGGCAGGCAGATCGATGTCGCGCGAGCGGGCTGCCGTGACGACGGAGCCGGCCAGGGGATGCTCGCTCTGTTGTTCCACGGCGGCCGCCAGGCGGAGCAATTCGGTTTCGTCAAAATCAGCAGCCGCAACGGCGCGTGTCAGTTGCGGTTTACCCTCGGTCAACGTGCCTGTTTTGTCCACAATTAAAGTGTCGACTTGTTTCATGTTTTCCAAGGCTTCCGCGTTCTTGATCAATACGCCAGCCTGGGCACCGCGGCCAACACCGACCATGATGGACATTGGCGTTGCCAAGCCCAGCGCGCAAGGACAAGCAATGATCAACACGGCCACCGCGTTAATCAACGCGTATGCGAGATTGGGGGAAGGCCCAAACAGGGCCCACACGATGAACGTGATGATGGCGCTGATGACGACAGCCGGGACAAACCAGGCGGCCACCTGATCGACAACGCGCTGAATCGGCGCTCGGCTGCGCTGGGCTTGGGCAACCATGTCGACGATTTGGGATAACATCGTATCCCGCCCTACCCGTTCGGCGCGAAACAGGAATGAACCGGTCTGATTGACCGTCCCGCCTATCACAGTGTCACCAGATTGTTTGGCGATCGGCATCGACTCGCCAGTGATCATCGACTCGTCCACGGAACTGGTGCCTTCGGTGATCGTACCGTCGACAGGTGTTTTGTCTCCGGGGCGAACTCGCAGAATATCGCCGACTTGAACTTGTTCCAGCGGCACCTCGGTTTCCTGGCCGTTCCTCACGACGATAGCGATAGGGGGTGCCAACGAGAGAAGTTCTCGGATTGCACTACTCGTGCGACGGCGAGCCCGCAGTTCCAAAACCTGGCCCAACAATACCAGCACAACGATCACCGTGGCCGCTTCGAAATAGATGGCAACTTGTCCGTGAGATCGAAACGAGTCCGGAAATATGTTTGGGAACAACACCGCAATCACGCTATACAAATAGGCGGTACCCGTGCCAATTGCGATCAGCGTGAACATATTCAAACTGCGATTGACGATCGAGCGCCAGCCCCGTTCAAAAAACGGCCAGCCCGCCCACAACACAACCGGCGTCGCCAACACCAATTGCAGCCAACCCGAAACCGACGGCGCAATCCAGCGTGAAAGTGGAATTCCAACCATCTCGCCCATGGCCATCGCAAAGACGGGAAGGGTAAACACTAGGCCGATCCAAAACCGCAGCGTCATGTCCCGAAGTTCCGAGTCGTCTTCGTCGTCTTGCAACGTCACCGTTTTCGGTTCCAGCCGCATACCACAGATCGGACAATCCCCTGGCACGTCCCGTTCGATTTCGGGGTGCATGGGACAGGTGTATATGGTTTTGCTGGTTGAGGGCGGCGGCGTTGCTAGTTCTAGTGCCATGCCACATTTGGGGCAGCTGGCCGGCTCGTCGCTCTCCACCCCGGGACACATCGGGCAAATGTAGCGGGAACTTAGGGGAGTATCGCTTGGCTGCCCGGAAGCGACCGACGCGCCAACGGGAGGTGGGTCCGAACTAGCACAACAGGATTCATTAATTTCTTGCTGAAATTTTGTTCGGCAATATTCGCTGCAGAAATAAAATACCTGTCCATTGGATTTCAGGCTGAGCGATTCGTTTTCCTTCACTTGCATTTT
>JBFILF010000292.1:0-7269 GCA_041599835.1 Pirellulaceae bacterium | reverse complement strand
TCGTCGCGACAATCAAATCCTCGACCGATTCGGCAAAGCGCGAAGGGCGGTTGTAGTAGATCATCGAAAAGTCGGCTTCATACCCGCCTTCCAACAACACTTTCCGCGACGGTATGTAGCAGGGAACGTCGTTGGCCCAGGCGTTGATCCACAGTCGTTGCCAATCGTTCTCGTGTTTCAATCGAACCGCGTAATCGACGCACACTACCCCCGGCAAAAACACCAAAGCCAACTCATCGCCAAATTGCCAGGTGCCAATGCGGTACCGCAGGTGGTCGTCGATTTTTCCGTTTTTGTCCAGCTGCTCCAGCATTTGTCGGGCATGGACTCCGTTGAAACCGCTCAACTGCGCACGGTCGCTCCAATAGTCGCGATCGTGAGTGGTGGCATAGGGCAGATCGACAATGGCTTCGCTCGATCGTAATGACGCGGTCAGCGGCCGCATCGACTCATGCGACGTCGACAACCGCTGGACTTCTTGGGCAATGGATGCGCCGTGTCTTTGGGCGATTTCCGAACTTCCCGAGGGCTGGGGTCCCACGTCGGCGCCGCAGCCGATCGTCGTCAACGACACGGCGCCGGGAAATCGTCGTTCAATTTCGTCGTTGGCAAAACCCACCCAGTCACCCCCGACAAAATTGCGGGCTCCCAACGTAGTGCAATGGCAAGCATAGTTGGTCCAAATCGCCATCGGCTTGCCGTCCGTTTGCGAAGCCATCAGAACCGGCAGGCTGTGGTCCACGCGGCCATCGTGTTGAAAACCAAATCCGCGCCAGCTGCCTTGATCCAACACGCGCCGATTCCCGCCAAACGCAACCCGTCCCTGGCCCCACCTCAGCGTCGCGTCCGCTTGCCGGTCGAGCACTTGCAGCCCCAACTCAACCAGTTTGTCTTCCAGAAATGTTGCGTAGCGCCGAGCGGCCGCCAGTTCCGATGCACCGGCACGTTCCAACCAGATCACCGGCGCGTACCCGGGAAGTGAAGGCGCCGTATGCGTGTGGGTCGAGCAAATCACAAATGCCGAGCGCTTGAGATTGGCCTGTTCATCCTGTATCCGCGCGAAAACCTGTTCGGTCATGGTGGCGGGCACGCCACAATTGTCGACGGCGATCATCAAATGCGGTTGCTTTTGGCCGATCGAAATCGCTCGAGCCCAAATCTTTGTGTCGACGCCTTCGCTCGGAACCGTACGCCCGCCGTATCCGGCCAGGATCACTGGCTCCGTTGGAGTGATGTCGATTTTGCCGGCACCAACTCGGTAAACCTCTTGAGCAAAACTAGTGTGAACCAGGCCAACCGATACCAACAGGCTGAGAATAAATTTCTGCATGTCACAACGAATTCGATAAAACTTAAGTCGTGGAGATCTTGCATCATAGCGGCTTGAGGAAATTGACTCCAATCATGGCGGATCCAGCCGGTACTAATTCGCCTCGCGCGTTCCGCTGATGAAAATGGTTATACTGGTGAAATCGAACTTCGATTGATTGCGGGTGATTTCATGCCGGCCACGTTTTCGTTCCGAATCGTCGCGATTTTTTGCTTGGTCATTGGGTTGTTTCCGCTACCGGCGCGTGCCCAGTCGACTCCAGGCGCAGACAATTCGTACCGGATCGGAGTGGCCCGGGTTGACATCACGCCGGACTACCCAATTCGACTTAATGGCTTTGGATTTCGCCGTGCCGAGTCAGAAGGCGTTTCACAGCGGATCTGGGCCAAAGCATTGGCGATTTCTCAGCGTGACGAATCGCCGTTTGTGCTGATCGCCGTCGACAGCCTGGGCGTGCGAATGACAATGGTCGACGAAGTCGCATCAGTATTAAACCAAGAATTTGGTATTCCGCGGCAAAACATCGCGCTCACGTTTACTCATTCCCATTGTACGCCCAAGGTTAACGGTGCTTGCGATTATATTTTTGGAACACCGATTCCGGACGAGCATCAGCGGCGAATCGATCAATACACGGAACAGCTGACGAAAAACCTGATCCATGTCGCGCGGCAGGCCGTCAACGCCAGGCAAACTGGCAGTTTGCAGTTTGGAATTGGCAACGTCGGTTTTGCCGCAAATCGACGCACGCCCGGCGGGCCCGTCGATCATGATTTGCCCGTTTTGGTTGCCCGTGATGCCAACAATCACATCAAGGCGATTTATACCAGCTACGCCTGCCACTGTGTGACGTTGTCCTTCAACCAAATCAGTGGCGACTGGGCGGGTTACGCGCAAACGGCACTCGAGCGGCAGTTCCCCGGCGCGATTGCGCTGGTTTCGATCGGCGCTGGTTCGGACACCAACCCGACATCGGGGGTAACGGGCGACGACACCGAAGCGGCCGCCGCGCAGGGTAATGAAATCGCCGCCGAAATTGATCGGCTGGTTGAAACTGATTTGAGCGCGGTCGACGGCGGCATTCAGACTCAACTGGTTCGGTTGCAATTGCCATTGGCCGAATCGCCGTCGCGCCAGCAACTTCGGTCGCTCAGCGAGCAGGATAACTACACCGGCTTTAATGCGCGGCAGCAGCTGCAGCGTTTGGATCGTGGCCAGCCGCTCATGACGCATCTCGAGTACCCGATTCAGTCGGTAACGTTCGGCGATCGTCTGGCGCTGGTCTTTTTGGCCGGAGAAGTGTGCGTCGACTATTCGTTGCGGCTAAAACGAGAATTGGATCGCGACCGCTTGTGGATCAACGGCTACAGCAATGATTTTGGCGGCTACATTCCATCGGAGAGGTTGCTTCGCGAAGGCGGTTACGGTGGTGGCGGCGAAGCGCCGATTTTTACTTGGCCTGCGCCATTGCTGGCTGGCGTGGAACAACAAGTCATCGATGCAGTTAAGACCCATCTCGACAAATCATTCCACGTCGCGCCCGGGACTCGCGGAGTCCCGCCCAAGTCACCGGAAGCATCACTGGAGACAATCACAACGCATCCGCGATTCCGGGTTGAACTTGTGGCGTCGGAACCGCAAATCCAGGACCCGGTCGCCATCGACTTTGGGACTAATGGTCAGGTGTGGGTGGCTGAGATGCCGGATTACTCGCGACGAGTCGATGAGCCGTTTGCACCTCAAGGTCGAATTCGTGTCTTGCGGGACAGCGACCGCGACGGCTTATTTGAAACGGCGCGAACGTTTGCCACTGGATTTCGGTTTCCCACCGATGTCAAGATTTGGCGCGACGGGATTCTGGTTTGTGACGCGCCAGACATTTTGTTTCTCCGAGACTCCGATGGAGACGGCAGCGCGGATATCCGACAGGTGTTGTTCAGCGGTTTTGCCACGCATAACCCACATGGACGCGTCAACAGTCTGCGACTAGGACTCGACAATTGGGTGTACGGTTCGGGCGGTTTGTTTGGTGGCACGATTACGAATTTCAAGGGGGCGGAACATCCGATCGGCACCCGGGATTTTCGCTGCCAGCCCGATAGCGGCGAGTTGGAACCCGTTACGGGAACGACGCAACAGGGCCGAGTCCGCGACGATTGGGGCAACTGGTTCGGCTGCCACAACAGCGATTTGCTCCGCCATTATCCCTGGGACGATCGGTACGGCCGCCGAAACCCTTTTGTCGTCCCGCCGCCAACGACGCGCTCCCTGGGTGAAAACAACCGACTTTATCCGCCGGAGAAACTGGTGCTGTTCCGACTGTCTGGAACACCGGGCAAGACCACATCGGCATGCGGGTTGGAAATTTATCGCGACGATTGGCTGGGCGATGACGTCAAAGGCAACACATTTACTTGCGAACCGGCAAATCAACTGATCCATCGCCTGCTGCTGCAGCCCGCTGGGACATCGTTCTCGGCGAGGCGAGCCGACGAAGAAGCAGAACGCGAGTTTTTGACTGCGAGCGATCGCTGGTTTCGACCGGTGCAAATTCGAACCGCGCCGGACGGTACGATCTGGATCGTCGACATGTACCGCTACGTGATCGAACATCCCCGCTGGATTCCAGACGAATCCAAAGTTGGACTGAATTTGTTTGCCGGCAGTGATCGCGGCCGAATTTATCGAGTCTCGTTGCCGGATCAACCACGGCGCAGCTGGATCAGTTTTGATCGGCTTTCGGCCGAACAACTGGTCGAGGAATTGCAGTCGCCCAATGGCACGCGGCGCGACATGGCTCATCAACTGTTGCTGTGGAAGGGCGCCGTCCATATGGCACCGCATCTGGAACAATTGGCCGCAAGTGCCGATCGTGCTGAAACGCGTTTGCAGGCGTTGTGTGTGTTGGACGGCCTCGACGCACTGTCCGCCGAATCGGTGAGCCAATCGCTGCGCGACCCGCATCCAGCCGTGCGGCAACATGCCATTCGCTTGTCCGAAAAATTCCCTGCAAAATTAATAATGGATCTGCTATCCGAACTGGTGGTCGATTCCCACCCGACTGTCCGCATGCAATTGGCTTATTCGATCGGCGAAATCGACCACACCCGTGCGCATTGGGCAATCGCTCAATTGATGGCGAGCGACGCGGATCCATACGTGCTGGCGGCGGCAATGTCGTCGATCGGTTCCCACAACGTTGCGTCCGTTGTGCAGCAACTAATCCGGCAGTCAGAGGATGCGGGGAACGTTGCACAGCTGTACGAAAACCAGGCTTTTCGGCAACTGTTGCAGATGTGCGGCTCGGTCGGCACGCCCGATGCCATTCATCTGGCGATGCGTTGGGTGCTCGATCAGCCGGAGCAAAGTTTCGGTTGGCAATGTCAGGTCATTGCCGATTTACTGGAAGCCATTGACAACCGTCAACCGGCATTGGTTGAACGAATGGCCAAGGATGAACTGTCGGGTTTGGCAGCATTGTTTGATCGTGCCCGCGCTGTGCTTGGCAACGCGACTTCCGATCGACAAATGATTCAACCGGCCATCCAGTTGCTGGGGCGGCGCGCGGGACCGACCACATTAACTCTGTTTGAGGCGGCGCGGATCGAACGATTCAATCCTAGCCGCCTGCTGGCCGAAACTTACCAACCGGCACTGGCCCCGGAGATGCAGCGAGAGTTGGTGCAAGCGATTGGTCGACTGGGCCACGCTGACGGCGCAGACGAATTGATGCGTTTGTGGCCTCATGCATCACCCCAATTACGAGATGAAATTATCGACGCGTTGTTGAGTCGCGACGCATGGTTGCCACAAGTCATGAACTGGCTGGCAACAGGACAATTGCAACGGTCGGATTTTCAGGCGGATCGGCGACGGCGTTTAACGGAACACTCCAGCGAACCAATACGTGAACGGGCGCTTGAGATTTTCGAGATGAGCAGTTTGGCCGGTGACCCCACTGGATCCATCGACAAGTGGAAAGCAGCGCTGCAGTTGAAACCAGATTTGAACGACGGTCGTCAACTGTTCCGTCAACATTGCATCGGTTGCCATCGGTTGGAGGGTGAGGGAAGCGAAGTGGGTCCCGATTTATCGGCTCTCACGTATCCGACCGCTGAAGCCGTGTTGGTGTCGATCGTGGAACCCAATCGCGATTTGTCCCAGCAATACGTGGAATACTTGGCACTGATGAATAACGGGCAAACCCAATCGGGATTGCTGGTTTCCGAAACGGCCACCAGCATCACGCTGCGGCAAAAAGAAGGCAAGGAATTTGTGCTGAAGCGAAATGAGATTGACGAATTTCGCGCGACGAAAAACTCAATGATGCCCACCGGCCTCGATCAAGAACTTGACCATCAGCAAATGGCGGATTTGATCGCCGTGGTGATCGCGATGGGTAATCGGGCCAAATCGTTCGACGGCAACCGGCCGCACGTGGTGACCCCGCGAGCCGATGGCACGATCGAATTGCCCGCCGCAGCGGCCGAGATTTATGGAGACCAGATCATTTTTGAATCGGCGTCGCCATACCAAAACATCGGGTACTGGCACAGTCAAGATGATTTTGTGGTATGGAAATTTGAATTGCCCAGCGGCGGTGCGTTTGACGTTTGGTTTGACTACGCGTGTCACGACAACACCGCCGGCAATACGCTGGCCATGGTGGGAGGCGCGGACCCGGCCATCATTCACCAAGTTGCCGGTACGGGCAGCTGGGATCAATATCGGCAAATCAAGCTGGGAACGTTGCGGTTTGGCGCCGGACTGACGCGGCTGACCGTCCGCCCGCGGGGTGCGCTGCGCAAACCGGCTTTACTGGATTTGCGAACCGTCCTGTTGGTGCCGGCCGGTCAACCGCCGGACTGGCAGCGTGACTGAATCGCTTCAGTCCCTTTCGCTTCATTCCCGGATTTTTGACTGGATTAATTCCGCCAGTTGTTGGGGCTGGTCGGTGCCGATCCGCAACACATTGCGTTCGGTTCGGCACTTCACGCATTGGAAACCCCAAATGTTAAATGTCCAGCCGCGACCCGGCACCCAGTGAATTCCCCAGCCGTCGATCAATATTGTTTTATCCACTTCGCAGTGCTTGATACGCGAGTAAGCGATGCGTTTGTGAATCCAGTTCAAGGGTCCGAATTCAATCAGCAGGTGGTCACCCTGGTCGGATACGGTCATTTGACTGAACAGTCCGACCATCGTCAGAAAAATGAAGGCGACCAGACAGAGGACTAGAATGGTAGAAAACTCGGCGCTGGTGACCCAGGCGAGAGCAATCGCAACCGCCGCAAACGCGAAAAAAAAATACGGCCAGTATCCTGGTTGGGTGTGTCGGTATGGCATTGGATGTGCCGCCTGAGGTTACAGGTTTTTGACGATACTCTCGAATTCCGTTCTGCCGTAGGCGCGCATGGTGGTGGTCCGCACGTTGCCCGCCTTGGCCAATGCCAGAAATACCGACGCCATGGTAGCGTCGTCGGGTGCTTCGACGATCAGCACTCCGTCGTGTGCGCCCATGGTCCAATACAAATCTTTGACATTAATGCCATGTAATTCAGCTTTTTTGATGAATTGATCGGCTCGCTCTGGGGACTCGCCAATCGCCTTGATTCCGCGTTCGGTGTAGTCAATCAATACAACGTAGTTCGGCATAACTAATCTCCCATTTGACGCACAAGCGTCGTCGCTAAGTCTTATTCGCCACTAACCATCGTTGGCCGCACGATGCAACGACTGATTTTGCTCCAATTGTGCCAATCGATCTTCGATTTGGTTCAACTTGTCGATAATTAACGCGTGCACGTACACGGCGTTCATACCCACGGGACTTTGATCACTAGCGATCTGCTGGATGATCGCCTGCAATTCCTGTTCGCTTTTCATGTTTGAACATCTTTCTGGAATAATGGTTGGTTTCCATTTAGTTTAATGGCATG
>JBFILF010000291.1:0-7277 GCA_041599835.1 Pirellulaceae bacterium | reverse complement strand
GCTGGACGCCAGTGCCGACGGCGGCATGGGAGATGACACTGTCGACGCAAACGTCAACAACATGGAAGTTGCCGGTATGGCAGATCTCGGCGTGGAAATGGGCAAATGCAACGACATGTCAACCGTTGACGTCGACGGTGTCTTTGTCACTGAAACGGGCATGTTGGACGCAAGTATCGAAGGCGGACCCGGGGCCGACATGGGAACCGTCGACGTTGACGACACGACGATCAACGCGACCGCGGACGTATCGATTTCGATTGAGGGTGGTCCGGGTGTCGACAGCGGTAATGCCCTCATTGGCGGCAATGTCGTCATTGATCCCGCGGCCAATGTGGATATCGATATCGACGAAGGTCCCTGATTCGCGGGTTGATCTCACAGCGCATCAAGAAACGGAAACACCTCTCCGCATTTATCGGAGAGGTGTTTTTTTCGCATGCCAGGCTAGGATTGTGAATTCAAAATTGACGTCCGTCTGTCCCAGACGGACAAAATTTCGGGCGAAACGCCCGAATATCCGTTACCTCCCGCACGCGGGAAGGTGGGTATGCATAACGCTCAGTTTGAGTAACTAGGGACTGATTGTCCAATTCGTTTGATCGACGCGGGTGCGGAACGGCAGGTACAGGTTGGCCGTCCGCGAGACCCAATACGGCAGACTGTTTTGGTAACTCATGCGGGCCCGCATCGCACCCGTACCAGCCTGGACAAACCGCGTCGGGTCGCCGGTTGGCGTGACGCTGATCGCCAAATCCGTTCCCGGCGACTGGCGCGTGTCGACCAACTCAAACGTTCCCGTGTCGTAATTGAATAACTCTACCTCCTGGTCAATCGTGCCGACCAGCGTAAACGTCCGCGCTTCGAGATTAAAGGTGAGCGCACTCGGCGTATCGGTCGGGGACGTCGCATTGACGTCGAAAACCAGCTGATAACGGGCCGTCGTGAACTGCGGATCGAGCACCAGGTATTGGTCGTCGCTATCGACCAATTCCGGCACGCCGCCCGCGTTGACGCTGCCGATGACCATGGCAAAGCTTAGCGGCGGCGCGGTCTGTTCGCAGTCGACATGCTTGATCTGAACCCCGTCCACGCCCGCCTCCACGATCGATCCGCCGCCGATATCCGAGGCGTTGAAGCGAATCCGCATTTGGTTGGTCGGCATTACGAAATCGCGAATACGAAACGTCTTGTGAATCCAACCGCCGCGAACCTCCGATCCACTGGGTCCGATGGTTTCCAGGTTCACCCATGAGGCACCGTTGTTGTCGGAAATGTCTACGCGGAAAACATCCGATTCCGGTGCATTTCCCGTATGATTGGAGTACCAGCGGAAATACGAAATGACCGCTTCCTTGCCAGCCGGGACGGACGCATCAAGGATCGGCGATGTAATAATCGTCTCGCCGCCGTCGACGTCGGAATTGCCGTCGACATTGTCCGTTAACAAGCAGCTTCCAGAACCGTCGGCATCCGTCGGCGGATCCCCTCGGTCGCCGCCGCCGACCGGAATCCCACGGTCCCATTGTCCATCGGACGCGGTGCCGGCAACAACCCAACCCATGTTGGTTTCGAAATTGTCTTCGAATACAACCGTTACCACATCGGCGCTCAGCACCGAATAAAACGAGGTGGGCGCGTCCGGCGGATCGAAAAATGGTTCAGCCAACACACTTTCGGCACTCACGTAGTACTCCACGATCGACCCGCATTCGGTTGCCGGAAACACCGCGTCGTACACGTTGTCAGTGATTTGCGTCATGGGAAACGCTTGAAAGCCACTGCCCAGATCAACGTGCAACAGGCCCGTGCCCGGCATGGGCTGTTCGCCATCGTCCAGCACCATCACGCGCATGGTCGTACCGCCCGCCGGATCGATTTGAGTCGGTTGACCATTGGGGTAGTCAAATGCCAGACGGGCTCTGCAAACTCCTAAAGGATTCGCCAATGCCGCTTGCAAGCCGGCGTTATTGGCTCCCGTTCCCAAATTGGTGCCGGCGCCGGCCGAGCCACATCCGCCGTGCGTGTGAATACCGATCGCGCTGCCCGTGGGCTCGTAAATGACCGGTGATCCGGAATTGCCGCCCGTCGTATCGGTGCGGTATTCGACCTGCGAACCGCTGAACAGCACATACGGACCTGTGTGGGTTTTTTGCGCCTGGTTGAATGTCGGGCTTACCGGCGCGGACGTCGCACCGTATCCAGTAATGCGGATCAACGCTCCTCCTCCGGGCGCGGGTGGCGAATCCAGCACATACGAACTTCCCTGGGCCTCGAATGGCGATAAACCCGTGTTGGAGTTGTCAAAGCAACCAAAGTAACCCCAGTCGTTGCCGACCCCCCCATCGACCGCTTGCATTGACGCGGGATCGATCACGTATTGATCTTCCGGCGGTGGATGATTCAGCGAACCATCGGAATTGGACAAAGGCACATTGAATTCGACCACGGAAATAGACCCGGTGCAGTGGCCGGCGGTCAGTAAACAATTTCTTCGATCGTCAAATAGCCAAGCCGTGCAGCCCCCCGGTCCGGTGCGGCCGGCGCGGGGATCGTTGGACAACACTCGGTCGTCGATATCGTCGCAAATGGATTCCTGCGGCCGCTGGATATCACCGGCCGTGATCGTTTCCATCGCAATTCGATTGAGTCGGCCGTTGGGATAGGCAATCAGTTGAATGGTCACCTTGTCGCCGTTGAAATAGGCGCTGGTGTTTTGCCACTGCCGCGCGGTCTTGTGCTTCAATATTTGAACCGCGCCGTCTTTATGCGAAATGATTTTAAGGGTAGAGCTCGTATTTCCAATCGGATCGTGGGCCAGAACCAGGTACTTGAATTTCAGGCGCAGCCATTTGGCATCAGGCACCTTGACGACTTCCGACCAGATCATCCTCGGTCGCCGCCCTTGATGAAATTTATTGCCCGAGTCGACATCAATGGCAACTTCATGTGACGCAAACGGAGCATGGATGGGTTGTTGCCCGCGCACAATGTCCGTCGGCACCATGGCCGCCTGCAACCAGATCGCGACCAACGCGAACGCGCCCAGCTTGAGTTGCACGGCATTTGGTAAAAACCGCCTGGCGGCGGTCCATCGAGCGGATGTTCGACTTCGCGCTTGTTGTATCATCGCGTTCCCCCATTATTTTCCGGACGAAAAGAGCACAATTATGATTTGGATGCGATTTTATCGCATGTGACAGGTGACGCGGTCCAGCCGCGACCGTTTTCAAATGCCTGCAGGCTGACCAAAATCGTTCAGCTTCAGGGCAATATCATCCAAGTTGTTTGATCGACGCGGGTTCGAAACGGCAAGTAAAGATTGGCGGTTCGCACGACCCACCACGGTAAACCGTTCTGGTAGCTGATGCGTGCCCGCACGGTACCCACACCGTTTTCGACAAATCGCGTTGGGTCGCCGCTGGGCATGATGATGACCGTCAAGTCCGTCGAAGGCGAGTTTTGTTCATCGACTTGCACGTACATTCCCGCGTCGAAGTCGTACAACTCGATTTTTTGTTCGACCTGTCCCACCAGGTTAAACGTCCGCGCCTCGTAGTTGAATTCGAGAATACCCGGCGTGTCGGTGGGCAAAACCGATTCGACCTCAAATACCAATTGGTATCGCGCCGTAGTGAACTGCGGATCCATGACCACGTGCTGATCGTCACTGTCAATTAATTCGGGAATGCCACCGCTATTAATCGATCCAATGATCATGTTGATGCTCAGTGGCACGACGGGCTGCTGGATCTCGGCTAGAAAGATGCCGCGGCCGTGCGTGACAGCCATCAAGTTGTTGTCGTCTTTCCACAAAAGTTGCTCGACGGGCACGGTGCCCGGGCCATCGGTTTTCGTGCTCCACGTCTGGCCGTTGTTGCCGCTGGTAAACACCCCGATGTCCGTTCCCACGTACAGCCAGCCGGGCCGCACGCGGTGCGCCGCCAGTGCACTGATTGGCGCACTGGGCAGCGATCCCGATATGTCCGTCCAGGTCGTTCCGTTGTCGGTGGTCTCCCACAGATTGTCGGCTTCCCAGCCCATCAGGGCGACGTACACGTGATTGTGATCGTTGGGATCAATCACAATCGTGGAGATCCAGCGATCCGGCAGGCCCACGCCGTTGTTGTCGACTTGGGTCCACGTCGGACTGGCGGTGGTGCCGTTGGTGGTGTAGTACAAATCGCCGTTGTTGTGCGCGGCCCAGATGATATTCGAATTGCCGTCGGCCACGGAAATCGTGGCAATGTTGTACCACGGATTTGGGTTGAAGTGCGATCGCGGAGGCTTTGGCCGCGATTTGCCCGCTGAAAAACCGCCGGGTGGTTGGATGGAGTTTTTGATGGAAAACCAATCGGGCTGACTTGCTTTGACGTTGGTGCTCCGCCACATCCGTTCGCAAGCCACCAGCATCGTGTTCGGGTTATTTGGATCGAGCACAAAAAATGGAATAAAGTTAGTCCGGGTGCTGGATCCGGCGTCGCCGATCGGGTTGGGTCCACTGTAGATATAGCTTGAACTCGCCCCGCCATTGGACGACCGGTGGATCCGCGCTCGCTGCACTTCGCCGTAGAAGTAATTGGGATCGGTCGGGTCGGCCCCACCGTAACCGCCATCGCCACCAAAAATATGGTCCCAGTTCTGCGGGTCGCCGTTGTAGAACAGCGTCCCGTTATCTTGGGTTCCGCCGATGATGTTGCCGGTCGTCGGGTTGATGCCGGCGCCGTAAAACTGGGTCACGCCGAGATTGTTGTTCAGATCCGTGGCGCTGGTGCCGTAGACGTCCGCGGTTCGGTATATCCCCCCGTCGGTCGCGAAATAAACGGTCTTGTTGTTCACGCCGTCGAAATCGGGGTGTTCGACGATGCGATGCATGTCCGCGTGCACGGAACTGAATCGTTGTGCGAAATTGACGCCGCCGTCGTTGGATCGGAACAGATTGACGCCACCAAGGATCATAAAGTCGGCATTGTTCGGATCGACCCAAACGGTGTTGTTGTAACTGGCCCAGGTCTGGATGCCATTGCCAGACGTTTGCAGGGTATAGTTTTGACCGCCATCCAGGGAACGCCATATCTTGATCCGACCGTTATCGCTAACTGCCGCGTATACGGTATTCGTTTGGCTGGGCGCCCAGGCGATTTCTTGTCGATGACCCCCCGCTCCATTGGCGACTTGCCAAGTCACGCCTCTGTCCGTTGAATAATAAGGACCTAACAGCGTGTCGTGGCCGCCAGCAACAACTTTAGTGGGATCATTCGGGTCGAATTTCACGTCGAGCGCGTCAAACGCCTGTTGAAGATTCCAGGTAGTTCCACCATTGGTCGTTCGCCAAATACCGGACGTCGTGGCCACCAACATCGTGTTGGAATCGGTCGGATCAAACTCGATGCGATTGACAAAGTAAAAATCCGCATTGTCCGTCGACGGCATCTGATTCCAGGTGGCACCCGCGTCGGTCGAGACGAAGATACCCGCGCCGCGAACGGCAGCCGTGTTGGAGGAACCTTCGGGTGCTTCAAAGAAGCCTTCGCCCGTGCCGGCATACAGCGTGTTGGGATCGGCCGGATGCATCACCATGTCGCCTACTGACAACGACGCCATGAAGTCGTCCAGCGGAAACCAGGATGTTCCGCCGTTGGTGGTTTTCCAGATCCCGCCCGATGCGCTGCCGACGTAAATGATGTCTGGATTGGTGGGATGGATCACGATCGGCCGCAGCCGTCCACCGATGTTGCCCGGACCAACCCACGTCCAGGAATTCGGCCATACGCCCGCGCCGAATTGATGGGCCGTCATCATCGCATCGCGTTGCTCTTTGGCCCGCAGCAGCGCTCGCGGCGGGATGGTGCCATCGGCGCTGAGTCGTCGTTGATAACGGTCCGCTGCGGCGGTGATCGGTTCGTCATTACGCTCTCGAAACGCGGCCAACGGGTGCTCGGCAACTTGCTCGGTCGCTTGTTCGGCCACTTGCTCTACGGATTGCTCCGCGGACTGCTGGCAACCGACCAAACTGAGCAGAAAAAGTGCGATGAAAGCGATGCGACCGGCCATCAGAATTCTCCGTTAGAAAATAGATGAAGAGAGGCTTGTTCCGCCGCCACGTATCTTAAACTCCGTCCAATCTCGCTGCCAGATTCGGGCCGGTTTTTTCGCGTATTTTTCGTTCGAGCGGATGATCTTCGCAGTATGCCTGATTCGCCTCGTTCACACTCCGTGACTCGGTTATAATTTTGCGACAATTTGCAACATAGCGCCGCTCAAAAACGGCGAATGGATGCCGAAGTGCCCGAATCATGGAACCGGGACGACAAGGGAGACAAACCATGACGACAACAGTGTTGATTCGCGACGAAGCGGCCACAGGACAAACCGTTAACGAATTCTCCCTGGAGTTTCTCACTGAGACGATCGACGTGCGCGAGTTGATTCGCAGCCGCGTCTATCAGGAAGTCAAAGACCACAATGCAAAACAAAACCAATCCGTTTTCAAGGGATTGATTCAACCCACCGACACCGAACGGACAATGAACGGTTACCGGTTGAAAAAGCCGCGGCAGATTGACTGGAAACAACAATTTGAAATGGCGATCGAAGCGTTCGAGAAAAATCAAATCCTGATCTTGATCAATAACCGTCAGGCAGATTCGCTGAATCAGCAGTTGGAGATCGGTCTGGAAACGGTTGTTTCATTCATTCGCCTGACACCCTTGGTCGGCGGCTAGCCAATCACCGCAAGATGAGCCAATCAGCGTTGCCCCGCGATGAATTTGAGGTACCGGACGACAGTCCGCTGGCCGCAGAACACGACATGCTGAATCGCGTGTTGGCGGCGTACGACGAAAATCAGATGTATTTTTACTCGTCCGGTTTAAATTCGTGCCCGGCCGTTACCGACATCAAACAGTTGCCACCTGCCGACCAATGCCGCGTAATTTCGGCGGCGATCGAGCGCCTCGAGTCCATCGCACAGCGACACTCCCCGCATAAAAACGACTTGTGGCGGTGGGGCGCGATGATCCAACGTGTGGTGCAAATCCTGTTGCGGAGAAAACTACCCGTGGAACAACCGCTGTTGTTGCAGTTGCTCGGGTGGGGTAGCCAACGGATGTTGATCAGCTACGGCGCGCCCTACTCGGGCATCCTTAAGGCCCTTGAAAGTTATGCCAAGTCCAACGAGTTGTCCCCGGAACTGACGGAAGCGGCCGCCGACTGTCGAAAGCTGCTTGCCGAGGCCAGCTATCACGACATGCGAAAAATGCTCGATCGATTCGATG
>JBFILF010000290.1:0-7285 GCA_041599835.1 Pirellulaceae bacterium | reverse complement strand
GGAGCCACCGATGAACTGGGTTTTCACGCAGTCGAGAATCGTCACTATGTAACCGATATTCACGCGACGGTATTGCATCAACTGGGTTTGGATCCGAGACGGCTGGTCATACCTGGGCGCAAGCGGCTGGAGCGGGATTTTGGCAAACCGATCCGAGAGGTCTTGGCCTGAGGCTCGGTTACAAATTTGATCAGTGAACGACTTGTTGATGCAGGCCATTAATTTGGCGCGAATACGGCGGGAAGAATTGATCCCAAGGACCTAGTCGGCGATATCCAGCGTGACCAGCACGGCACGATGGTCACTGGGCCAGGGCTGAATCACCACATCGGCGTGGTCAGCGTCCTCACCAACTACCTGGGCCGCGGCAACATGCAGTCCCGCGCCGGCGATATAGACGCGGTCGATTCGGTCGATCACCTGATCGCCATAATTTACCCGCCCGGGTGTGCCGTTCGCATAGACGGGCGTCCAGGTATTTCCGGGCCGCAAGACTTCATCTGGAAAAACCAAACGGTAGGCGTCGCGGAATCCCGCTGCCGCCAAATGCTGCGACCCGGCCCACGCCACCTTGGGCCGCAGCGGCACACCGGTCGTATTGCGTACCCATCGGTCCGCGCCGCGCTTGGAGTACCGTTCCGTCCAATCCAGGTGCGACGGCTCGTTAAAGTCACCGGCAAGGACAATGGCTGCGTTGGCTTCAAGATATGGTTGGAGTATATCGAGTGCACGGCGATAGTCCTGCGCGATGCGCAAGTTGTCGACATCACCGAGAATCGTTTGTTCTCTTTCAACAGAATCCTGGGCCGCACCGTTGTCCCGCAACAGGTCCCGCGCGACGAATGGACCGTAATGGTCGCCCGGCCACCAATGATCGTTGGCGACAACCAAATCCCTAGCACCGGGCAGTTTCGCTACCGCGACATTCAACCGCCCGGCTCCTGGCCGCGCTGCCAACGGAAAGCGGCTGTACAGGTTCCCCGATTTTTGCCAATCGTCGCCGAGCAACCTTAGCAACGATTCTCCGGAGGCATCTTCCTGGACGCAAACGATGTCGGCCTGAGTCTTGCGAATGATGTTGGCGACATGCGCCAGTCGCCCACCAGGAAAATCGCGTTCGTAAAAACCGACGTTGGCCGCATTTGCCCCGCCTTGCAATATATTGAAGGACAGAATTCGCACACGCGTCCGCGGATTTTCCTCGAAAAACGAAGTCATCAACGAGCCAGGCAACCCCGCGTACGTCGCCCACTGCAGGTCGCCGCCGCGAATCTGGTCGCCGCCCGTGAAATAGACCAGTGTCCGACCGTCATGAAAACACAATTCGGCGTCGGACGCATTTTTCTCGGTGGATGCCACGGGCCGCAAAGGCAGTTGGTTTTTTAGCGGATCAAACGTGATGAACGGCCGGTTGTGTGGCGCGTCCTGCCAGTCAATCAGATCACGTGAGCGAGTAATTCGCGTTTCATATTTGCCACCGCCCAGCGCTTCCAGGTACAGCGTGTAATACCACGGGTCGTCGTAATACAGCGCAGGGCCGCCGGTGTATTTATTCATGCCGTATCGGGCATTTCCGATGATCCCATCCTGCCACGGTTCCGTAGGCTGCTTGACGCGCCCATAACACATCGTGAACGGTTGACCGTATCCGTTGGTTTCCCAGAGAAACACCATGCCGTGCGCGTCGCGTGTCACTGCGACATTGAAAATTTTCTGCGCCGGACTTTCAAAGATCTTGACCGGCGGGGACCAGTTATTCATGTCCTGCGTCCAGGTCATGTACACGACTTTGCCGCCAGTCGAGCCTTCGGCGCTGACCGCAAACACGTACACCCGATCCTCCCAGACGATGGCCGTTCCCAGCGTGCAATTCTCCAGGACACGGCTGACGTATTGGCGCTTGTTATAGTGTTCCGGCCCCTGCGGCAGCCTGGCCATCCACACTTCACTTTGCTGTTTTACCGACGGCGCAGGCCCGTCGTCCCATTCCCATTGACTCCGCCAACACTCCATCAGAAGCAACTCGCCTTGGAACGACAGCGGTGTGACTTCGACCAGCGGCGAGTTCAGATAACCGCGCTTAACGATCGGATTCTGCCAGTCATTTTGTTGCGCGACGAGAGTCGTCGACCACATTGACAGGACGATGATCGGCACCAGGAGCGGGCGGCCATTCATGGTTTTGGGCTGCCTTGATTCGTATCGATAAAATGTTTCGAGGCTGGGATGAGCACCGTAATAGCCGGCCCGCGTCCTCGCTATTGCGCCAACTCGTCGATCAAGTTCGCTTTGGCGTCCGTTGCTTCATCCAACCTGGATTCGACCTCAGTCGTCTGAGCATTGATTTGCTCGATCTGATTTTCCAGTTCTTGCAGTTTGTCCATGTAGGGTCGCGCGGCCTCGAGATTCCTGGCCAGCACTTCGATGTTGCTGCGTACGCGCGTTTGCTCGCTTTCCAGGTTGCGCTTCTTGTTAGCGAGCGCCGACAACTGCCCGGCCACGTCATCAATGTCCGATTGCATCTGTTGCAGGCGACCGAATAACTCGAGATCGCTCGCACTGATGTCGGCACCCTGCGCTTGCCACAGCCGCACGTTGTCAACGGTCGCACTGTCCAGCGATTTTTCTTCCGACTCGTCGTAGCCCGTAACCAGGTTCAGCGATTGGTTGCCGGTTGCCTCAACTTGCAACATAAATGTGGCGACGCCGTCGACCAGCTTGTCAGGCTCCGGTGACAGCAGCCTCGTTTGCTTATTAACCGTTCCATCGGTTACCTGGTAATGCAGTACCAGGTTGCGGTCTTCGGTGTCCTTGTTGATGATTTCAAAGGTGACGTCTTGCCGGTGCTGCCAGTTGAGCACGATCTGGGCTTTTTTGACAACGACCGATTTAAGCACCCGTGAGGATTCGTCGACGTTGCGGGTGATATCCAACGCTCGATCAATTCCATAAACGATCTCTTGAGTTTCGCCGACATTTAACCGCTTGACGGTCCCATCGCCGACGAAATCACCTTCGCGAATAATCGAAATGGGTCCGGAGACAATCGCGTAATCGGTGTCGTTTTCGATTTGAATCGCGCGGAGGGCTGCCGAATTGTCGTTTTCGTATCGGTAGACGCTCAGCAGTTTCGCGGGAAGCTGGCTGGCGAACACTGGCAAGGCCGCACTTTTGCCGGCACCCAGATCCACGGGCTCGTCTAACCGGTAGCGGACCATTTGCGCCGCGCGGCCTTCGGTGGCTGATGCCTGAAACGCCTTGTCGATATCCAGTCCCGAGTCACCCGGTGCCGCTGGCGGGCCGCCGCCAAAAAATCCGGCGCCGCCACCAAATCCGCCGCCGCCGCCACCGAAACCACCCCCGCCCAAGCCTCCGCCGCCGCCAAAGGGGCCAGGGGCCGGAGTCGGTTCAAATCCGAACCATTGCGTGATCAGCCTCAGACCCTTGGTAAACGCATAAACGGAATTGCCGAAATCGGGCCGTTCGGCCATGAGCGGGGCAAATACATTGATGTGAAACGCCTGAGGTCGTCCGCTGCGCAGCTCGATCGTTACCTGTTCCCAATCCACTCCCGTGACATTGTCCACGTGCGCCCACCCCTGCAGGTAGGCCTGTTGTTCATCCAGCGACAATCGATAAGTCATCCGCCAGATCGGCATATCGACGACATAGGCAAACTGAATGGTGCGCTGTCCTTCACCATCGAGCAGCAAGTCCAGCCGCTTTTGATTAGCCTTGCGCGATTTCACGATGCCGGACATGGCCAATTCCAGTTCCTGCCGGACGTCATCGCTGTCAAATTGAGCGCGATCGATCGTGGGCAGGGCAACCGAAGCGAGGCCTTGTTCGTTAATTAAAACGAGTGTTTCGATGATTGATTCGCCGTGCTTTCGATTCTCCACGCCGTAAATGGTGCCTCGAATCCGGTTGCCGCCCGCCGTGATAGAAATCCGCTCACCCCGAAACCTTTGCAGCAGCTGGGCAAGCGTCATGGGCGCGCCGATTTGATTGGCGGCTACATCTTCTGGTTCCGGCGCGGGCTGATATTGAACGGCGCGGACCGTTCCACCTCCCCGGTCTTCGAACACCAGACTCTTCAGAATATCGTCGATGTCGTGGCGGCCGAAACGAATTTGCAATCTGGATTTGCCATCAATTTCGCCGGCGTGCTGCATTTGGCCGACGCCGGAGTTGTACATCACGATCCGCTTCAGCGGCGGCAATTCGACCAGCGGATATTCCTCCATGGTCTCGTTTAGCTCGACAGCGGCGTCGGCCACGGCGGTTTGATCTTCCTGTTGTTCATCCTGCGTAGCGTCTTGCGCGATAGCGCCGCGCAACATCAGCAGCGGCAACACCAGGATTCCGAGGACAAAAAGAGGGCAGGGGCGGGCACACAAAAAGAAATTCATCCGTAACTCCCAACGATTGCCCCTGTTGGGAACGAAACCACGTGTCAGCGGCGCAATCATTTGGCAAAACTAATTGAAAATGGCTTCGCGACGACTATTATAACCAGCAGCGCGGGGCATTCTATTGATCGGAGTGGAGATGATGCGGTATTTGCATCGATCTGTTGCAGGTTGGGCCAGCTGTGGCATTATGCTGAGTTGTTTTGCAACGTGTTGGGGTCAATCGACGGTTGTCTCCCTGGACAACATTCAATCGACGAGCGTCAAAGGGCGCTCGGACCTGGTGTCCAACGACATCCCGCCACAGGTGCGCAGCGTCGAACAGTCGCTGGAACAGACAATTCCGGCGAATTTGCTGGGGCGGCTGACCGTCCGCCAAATCATGAATGAACTGCGCGAATTGGGCATGTCCGTTGTGCTTGATGAATCGGCGCGGGAAAACAACGTCGACGAACAGACCCCTCTGCAAATGACGTTGGGCGGCCAGTCGATTGGGACGAACCTGGTGTACGCGTTGGAGCCCTTTTATATCGAGTATCAGATCGATCACCGCGGAGTCGTTGTGATTCGTTCCGTGGATTCCATGCTGGACAACTTGACGGAGATCATCTACGACGTGTCTTCGTTTACGGCCAGCCCTGAAGAGATGGCCGAGGTCATCATGGAGACCATTGATCCGGACACGTGGGAAGATTACGGCGGCACAGCGCGAATGAAATTCTACTACACCGGTGGGCGACGGATGCTGGTCATTACCAACACGTATTACAACCAGCGAAAAATTCGCCGGCATCTGGACAGCTTGGCCCGCATGAGTGGCGCGGCCGGCGCGGTGGCCAGTCTGGATGACGGTGGGATCTGGCTGAGCGGTTCGACGGTGATTGCCATGCCCGGTGATCGCCAGCTGGCGCGGCGGCGCGGCGGAGCTCCCGGTGGTTTTGGTGGCGGCTTCGGCGGCCGCGGCGGCAGTGGCCTCGGCGGCGGTGTGTTCTGACAAACGCTTCACTTCAACGGGCAATGGTTGGTCGCCCAAATTACGGAAATGCCGGCGAAGTCTTGATGGCTAACAGGGCAGGGCGAGTGCATTCATCATGGCGGTGAGCGTTCTTGATTGCAGATCACGCGTGATTTTAACGGTGCGGAATTGACGTCAAGGCAGGGCAGAGGCGATCATCCTCGGTGACACAAAGCGCGCATTTGTCGCCCGATCAAATGCGCATGTTTTGATCGCGCGACTTGCTGTTTCCCATTCACGCGGTGCCCCGATGGTCATCGATTCGATGACATGTGCGTTGGAGTACGAGCCTTGTCGAGATGGGCCGCCGTGCGATAAAATCTTTTCCTTCGCTTTGCTCATTTGCAGGCGCTTGGCGGCGTGGCGGAATTGGCAGACGCGCTTGATTCAAAATCAAGTGTCCGTAAGGACGTGGAGGTTCGAGTCCTCTCGCCGCTATCTCGGTTTTGAGCCCTACTTATGGATGACGAAGTGGGCATTATCGGCTCAAAAAGTGGGCATCACATGTAACGACTGGCTAAGGTTGCCTGTTAAACCAGGTAGCCTGCCGGCAAATGTTCAACCTCCGCGGACGTTAAGCCCACGACGCTTGATTTGGCGTAAAGGCGCCTGTTCCATTTGCGAAACCCAGAAGCGCCGCATGGGTGAGCAAAATGGCTAACTCAATGGGCCAATGTTTAGCCGTTATCCGCCCAGCTAACAAGCGACGGCTGAGTCTTGCAACGGCTCACACGACAGATAGGGTATTTCATGGGCGCCACGCTTTTCGCCCGCCAGGCGCTACACTTTTCAACCGCCGTTTTACAATTTTCCAACAATAACGCTGGACGGTAATAACGGATCACGTTATTATTGCTGCGTGATCAAAAGTTTCCACGATCGGCAGACCGAACAAATCTTTCGACGCGAGCGTGTGGCGCGCTTGCAACTGGCGGTTCAACGTGCCGCGCAGCGGAAACTGGACATGATCGATGCGGCCGAGCGAATTGACGATTTGCGAATTCCGCGTGGCAACCGGTTGGAAAAACTGACCGGTGATCGCAAAGGACAGTATAGTATCCGCGTCAACGACCAATGGCGGATCTGTTTTGTCTGGTCGGCGGGAGACGCATTGCGCGTCGAACTGGCTGACTACCACTAAGTCAATCACGAGAGGTGACAATGTCATGGCAAAAAAACGGTTACCCCCGATCCATCCTGGAGAAATTCTGCTCGAAGAGTTTCTCAAACCGATGGGCATCAGCCAATATCGATTGGCAAACGACATCAGCGTTCCGCCTCGGCGGATCAATGAGATCGTGAAAGGCTTGCGCGCGATTTCGGCCAACACGGCGTTGCGGCTGGCTCGCTACTTTGGCACGTCCGACCGGTTTTGGATCAACCTGCAATCACGTTACGATCTGGAACTTGAGCGAGACGAGCTTGGCAAAAAGCTTGAACAAGAAGTGCGAGTTTATACGGCCAAATAACACAAGCGATTCGGCTACTCGTGCAAATGGAGAGGCCGGCACTTTAAGACATGCAAAACGGAGTTTCGTTTTTGTCCACACGCACGGCTGGATCGCTGGCTGCTCGAAGGTGAGCGATTTGCTCGCCGCTTAACGAAGCGCGTGCACGATCAAACCCCGACGCCCGCAACCAACCGCCCACAATACGTGGGCATCTGGATATCAGGGGTGGGCCGTTGGCCAGCATTAATCAGGTTCCAAGAATCGGCGACACAACTGCAAAGCACGTCGCGAGTTGCGCGAAGAGATTTCCGACTGGACAATCAACCAGCGGCTAATGTTTAGATGTTAAGTGCAAGCTCTGGTTTTATCTATTTCATTCGTATTCTGATATCAGACAATTGAATGTC
>JBFILF010000289.1:0-7297 GCA_041599835.1 Pirellulaceae bacterium | reverse complement strand
CGGGCGAAGTCAAATACGGGCAACTGGCCGGAGGGCAAAATATCATCGCGTCGATTGAACCGATGCATGGAAACCAGGCCGTCGTTTACACCCGTAACGGTCCGAATCGAAAATGGAATCGGCGTGTTCTAGACGATACGCTGCGGCGGGGTCACGCGGTTTGGCTTGCAGACCTCGATCGCGACGGCAGCGACGAGGTAGTGATCGGCCACAGCGATCCAGGGCCCGGCCCGGTCAAGGGCCCTGGCGTCTACGTTTACGACGCCGAGCTTGACGCTGCCGACGGTACGGTCACCGGCTGGACCAAACATGTCATTGACGATGGCGGCATTGCCACAGAAGACTTGGTGGCGGCAGACATGAATGGCGACGGATGGGTGGACATCGTGGCCGGTGGCCGCGCCACGCACAACGTGCGGCTGTATCTCAATGGCGGACGCTGAACCCGACTCGTCGCCGCTTTATACGCACTAGTGAGTTAGCTGCTCATCGCGCGCGTCAAAACGGTCGGCAGATCTGCCAACCGGCTCGGTCAATTCGTTTAGATCGGAGGTTTGTTGTTCAGCCGAACTCGGCTTTTCACAGGCTCCGCTCATTCACGTGGACACGCCCATTTTGGGCAGTATCCACACTTGCAATGCAAACCAAAACGCGAGCACGCCGATGGCGATTCCTAATTCCCACATGATTGATCCCCTTCTCCCGAGGCTGGGTTTGTTTTTAGTCGGCATTTTTCGTTACCTATCTTGATTGTTTGCAAGCAGACTGTGCAATCGCCGTGCCATATATCGGAATATTGCGATATTTCGGCATTTCTGGCGGGAATGACCGCTCGCTTGCTCGGACCCGTTGTGACATTCCGCAAACGGCGAACATTTTGGACCGTTGCACCTGACAAGTTGGCTTAGGGTGGATCAAAAACGGCAGCCAGTCGATCGAGGTTGTCACGCATCACCGTCAACCAATCGCCCGACGCCGGTGGGGAACCGCACGGATCAAAAACGACGCTGGTCATTTGAAAGCTGCTTTGCAATCTCGCTGCCGTCGCGGAGTTGGGTTGGTTTTCCCAAATCAATAACTTGGCTGGGTGATTTTCAATGGCCTGTTTCAATTCCGCGATTTGCGCATCACCCAGCGATGCACCCGGCTCCCAATGCAGGGATTTTACGTTTAGGTCGTAACGGCGAGCCCAATATTGGTACACCGGGTGCGATACAATCAACGGGCGCCCTCCAATCTCGTCTGCAAGTGACTGCATGTCCTGATCAAGTGACTCCAAGTCGCGAACCAATCGGTCGTAATTTGCCTTTAATTCCTGTTGCCGATCGGGAACGATGCGCAGCAGCGCATCGCGCAAAGCGGTGGCTTGTGCCGCCGCCTGTTGAAAATCGATCCAAGTCGTGAATGCCGTGTCGCCATGGGAGTGGTCGCCCTCAGGTCCGTGGCGGTGCGTGACCGTCTGCTCGATGGGGATCAACGAGTCTCGAAAAGATGTTGAGGTGTCAACGATGTTGTCCGGTGTCAACGTGTACATTGCCGCCCAGGTTTCAAACCCGGCCCCGTTGAAACAGATCAGGTCAGCCGCCTGTATGGCCTCGATATCGGCGGCAGTCGGCTTCCAAAACGCCGGATCATCAGCGTCGGCGGCCAGAAACGACACGTCGACGTGGTCACCGGCCAACCGCTCCGCAAAATATGCTAGCGGGTAATTGGAGACGATCACGACAGGTCGATGATCTGCCGAGCCGATGTGGTTTTGTGGTTGGGATTGCGGCCCGTTACAACCCGCGTTCACGTAGATCCAGCAGAAAAGCCCGATATAACTGATCAATCGCATGAATCACTCATGCTCCAAAACTTGCGGCAGAAGTACAATTCAATTCTACAGGAAACGGGCATTTAGCAGGGCCTATGATCAAGCGACTACAGAGGAGACCCCCAAGTCGACCGGGATTGGGTGTTCGTTTTCCAGTGTCATCCTTATGTCTTCGGCTTTGCAGCCAATTGTAATGGGAGTTTTGACGCCATGCCAAACAAGTGGTTTTGCCTGTTCGTGTTGACGTTGTTTGCAGGCTGCCAGGCACTGGATCCGCAATTCCATTTGGAAAACTGGGTGGAAAATGAGAAATCCAAGTTGCCGCGAAAAGTTGATCGATATGTCACTTGTGTTGACATGGAATCAGCGGATGAGGAAGTGATTTTCTATTACAGGGTTTCCGAGTTGACCGACTGGCAGGCCAAAAGCCGCCAAGAGGCATTTCGACAAAAGACCGAGACCAACGTGCGTAGTCATCGAAGTCAATTTCAACAGGCCATCGACTATAAAATCCAGTTGACCCACGTGTTTCGGAATGCCGCCGGCAGCGAGCTGTTTCGATTTACGATCAAACCATGGGATCTTTAATTTGCCCGGCGGCGGGCCATCACGTCGGTCTGACTTTGCCCGGAACCGTCGTTGTGTTAGCTTGACCTTCGATCAATAGACCTAGACCACCTGTGGGGCTCGTTGTTTTGCATGAATTCAGTCGTCAACGTCGCCGGCTACAAATTTGTTCACCTCGACCGGCTGCCCCAGCGGCGGGATCAGCTGCTGGAATTTGGCCGGCAACTGAAACTCAAGGGAACGGTGCTACTCAGTCGCGAGGGTATCAATCTGTTTTTGGCTGGTTCGCGCGAAGGGATCGACGAATTCCTGCGGCAGTTGCGTCGTGATTCCTGCCTGGCGGATTTCCAAGTCAAACAGAGCCTCAGTGCGGAGCAGCCATTCACGCGTTTGCTCGTACGCATCAAACGGGAAATCATTGCCTGTGGCGTGTCGGACGTCTTTCCCGAGCAAAAAACGTCTCCCAAAATCAAACCGCGGCAACTGAAACAATGGCTAGACGCGGGCAAGCCGGTAACATTGCTGGACGTTCGTAACGACTATGAGGTGGAGTTGGGTACATTCCGTTCCGCCGTTGCGGCTAACATCGGCCACTTTCGCCAATTTCCGGACGCCATTCATCGCATCCCGCTCAGGCAAAAAGGGCAACCCATTGTCATGTTTTGCACGGGAGGCATTCGTTGTGAAAAAGCCGGTCCGCTGATGGAGTCGGCTGGTTTCGAATCGGTGTTTCAACTGGAGGGCGGAATACTGCAATATTTTGAAGACTGCGGCGGCGCCCATTTCCAAGGCGAATGTTTCGTATTTGACAAACGCGTCGCGCTCAACTCGCGGCTGCAGGAAACGGACACGACGATTTGCTACGCTTGCCAACATGTTTTGACGCCAATGGATCTGGACTCGCCACAATACAGGCCAGGCATCAGTTGCCCATATTGTTACCAGACCCTGGACCAGTCGATGAGCGCGCTAATCGAGCAACGGCACCGTGACATCGGTCGCGCCACGACACCACTACCCGGCTGTCAGCCATATGACAACGTCCGTCCACTGCACGTGCCGGCCAGGTATGACCGGCATTCCCTGATCGATTTTCTTTGTCAGTTCCATCCGCACGTGCCGCGCGAGACCTGGCGCGAAAAGATCTCAATGGGGCGGTTCACCTGCCAGCAGCGCACGCTTAAGGCGGACGACCGCGTGCGAGGCGGTCAGCGAATTGAGCACTTGATACCGGCGACGACGGAGCCAGCGGTCAATCCAAACATTCAAATTGTGCACGAAGACCGGTGGCTGGTGGTGGTGAATAAGCCGGCACCGCTGCCGATGCATCCAAGTGGCCGATTCAATCGCAATACGCTGATGAGCATATTGAATGCCGTCTACCCGCGCCCGCTTTGCTCAGCGCACCGGCTGGATGCCAATACCAGTGGCCTGGTTGTGCTGGCCAAACGAAAAAAAACAGCCACCAAGTTGCAGCTGCAATTTGAACGGCGTGAAGTCGAGAAAACATACATGGCACGCGTGCATGGCGAATTGACTCAGGATCGGTTTGTGCTGCGGCATCATATCGCCGATCAGCCGGTATTGGCGGGGGCACGCCGCGTGGCCGCCAACGGCAAGTCGAGTGACACGGAAGTCCAGGTGTTGGACCGCCTGGGGGATGGTACGACGTTGCTGAGGGTCAGCCCGCGGACGGGCAGGACCAATCAAATTCGCGTTCATCTTTGGCAGGAAGGCCACCCCGTGGTTGGCGATCCGACATTTGGAATCAAGCGACAGATGTTTGACAAACAGACTTTGGACGTCGGCGATCCGCCCATGTGCCTGCATGCCTGGCGGCTATCGTTTCGACATCCGGAAACTGATCAGCCGGTTTCGTTCCAGTCCCAGTTGCGACCGTGGTAGCTAGGGACCGGGCTGATCTGTTGACGTCGGCGGAAACGTCGTGACAGCCGCCGCGGCAACGACCGGCGAACTTTCAGGTTTGATCACCAGGTCGAGTTCGCCGAGGTATTTCTGTTTGACTTCGTCATGCCGCACGATTTCCTGGGCCGTACCGCTGCAAAGAATTTGGCCTTCATTGACAACGTAAGTCCGATCGGTGATTTGCAGGATTTCGCGAGCAGCGTGATCGGTTATTAAAATGGAAATTCCCGTGGACGCCAAATCGCGGATCACGTCTTGGATATTTTGCACCGTGACCGGGTCAATGCCGGCGAATGGTTCGTCCAACATGATGATCTCCGGATCGGAGACGAGGCAGCGGGCAATTTCCAAACGGCGGCGTTCACCTCCAGAAAGTTTGCCGGCGCGGCTGCGGCGCAGCCGGGCGATGTCGAATTGCTCCAACAACTGCGTGCACCGTTTTTGTTGTTGCACCCGTTTCATGCCCAGCAATTGCATCAACGCAATTAAATTTTGTTCGACCGTCAACTTGGCAAAAACGCTGGACTGCTGAGGCAGATAGCCCATGCCGCCGCTCCGCGCGCGCTGGAACATGGGCCAATCGGTCACCTCCTGGTCGCGTAGAAACACGGCGCCTTGATCCGGGTTGAGCAATCCACAAATCATGCGAAATGTGGTCGTCTTGCCCGCCCCATTGGGGCCCAACAGGCCGACAATCTCCCCGTGTTCGACATGCAAACTGACGCCGTCGACAACGCGGCGACGACCAAACGATTTGACGAGACCCTCCGCTTTCAGAACTGGCATCCGACTCCTCCTTGAATTGTTGCGATCGGATTCAGCGATCGTACATCGGCACCGCGGCCATCACCGAATCAAGCCCATCCTTTCAAAGTTGGGGAAAAACGGTAGCGGCTTGGTCTTGGCGTGCGGCCAATAAATTAATAGTGCCTTGCCGAGCAAATAGGACCGATCGACATAGCTGGGGCCGTTCCACACGCGGGCGTCGCTGCTCTCCGGGCTGTTGTCACCCATAGGCAGCAGCTGCTCATTGGAAAGCGCGAACACATAATCAGCGTCGCGATATCGCGATTGAAACAACTGCTTCGCCCGCGCTCCATCCCATGCCTGCGGATTCTGCAAGATTTGCATGATCGTGTCTCGGCTCCAACTGCCAAAATATTCCAGCCGCGGTTCAGCGTAACGGGGTGGCGAGGCCTTCTGATCCTGCTCTCGGTTCTTCGACGTGTAGTAAATGTCGCGCAGCACTTCAATCCGAGTGATGCGGGCCACACCTTTCGACACGCCGATGCCCAATGGTTCGGCATCGCCCGCGTCCGTCACGCTCCACGTTGGCTCGACTCGGCCCTGCCGCGCGTAGGCACTGGTTTCAAATTCAATGTGCCGACCATCAACCCACAGATAAAGTTTATCGTCGGCGTTGGCAAACATGATTTGATGCTTGCCTCCTCCACTAATTGGAGTTTTGGCGGACGGCGCTTTGGTGGACGGATTGCCTGATTCATCGACAAAACTTACATCGGTATCCCCAGCATCGAACGATAGCGTCGCCTCACCGGTGGCCACGTCGATCGTGCACAGGAAATGAACGCCACCTTCCACCAAATCCAGTTGCAACGATCCGGAATCGGATTGAATCTCCACGTCAAAACGCATGGCCAGGTCACCGACCCAATGCAATCCGCTGTAGTTCCGGAAACTCTCCCGCGACACCTGAAACTCATTGTAGGCGTAGTAGTCGGGAATCAACTCGCCCAGCGGCGCTTCGCCTTTCATACGCTCGGGCAGCTGGCCACGATTCAGCTGGTCCCATTCAGATGGACGCGGCCGCAAATGCCGGTAACGAATCCAAAGAGTCGAATTCTCGGTGGTTGCGTCGACCGAAAACGTTGGTCGCGTGCCGGTATAATCGATGTTCCATCCGATTTTTCCGTCACGCCACTGACTCCACCGAGAGGGCCAACCAGCATCGATCAGTTTTTGGGCGATGTAGTCGGTGTCGTCGACCAGTTCCAGCATGGCCAACAGTTTTCGCGGTGATTTCCGCGCAATGCGTCGATCTGCAAATGTTTCGGATGCGTTATTGAAGGTAAAAATATCTCCGGTTTCGATCAGCACCGATTCGCCCGGCAATCCGATCAATCGTTTGATGAAATTCTGTTTGGCGTTATTGGGGTACTTGAACACGATCACGTCGTATCGCTCGGGGTCCGCAAAGTCGTAGGCAAATTTATTGACCAGAATGCGGTCACCCGGAAAAGATCGATGGTCGCGTCGAACGGGCCGTTTTAACGTCATTCGGTATTGGCAAATCGGACAGACCACCCGTTCCACGTTTATGATCCGGCGATTGGTGGGGTTTTCGCTGCTGGCGCCGGCCCGATACTGAAATCCGCATCGTTCACAGGCCACGTCAATGTGGCGACCTTGCAGATTCGACGCCATGGACCCGGTGGGAATGATGAACGCTTCGGCCTCAAAGGCGCGAAACAACAGCGCCAATAGTATGGCAATCAAGATTGACTCGATCGTTTCCCGCACACCATGATCACGGAACCAGTTGCCGATCCGGGTGGCCTCAATATACGTTTCGCTGGGTTGAATCTCGCGTTTCATCGATGGGCGTCGTTCGTGCAGGTCAAAAGTAAATCGGCCGCATTATAGATCATTCTCGATTTCTTACCCATGGCAACTCGATGTGCAGCGTCGGTCGAATCAGCAGGGGCGGACAGCTCAGGACCAGGGGTGACCGGCCGGTGCCGTGACCCGGTGCAAGTTGTGGGTTGTGATCCGTTCATGTTACGATTTTCGGTGATCGCCGGATTGACTTGGCAAATAATTTGCAGATCCGGCAAATAATCAGCCTTTCATAACGATGGCGTCGATGTCTGACTCCCACATCCATGTTCTTGACCATGCCCTGGTCGCCCACCATTTGACCGTGGTCCGGGATCGCACGACACCGTCCCCCCTTTTTCGGGCTTCACT
>JBFILF010000288.1:0-7318 GCA_041599835.1 Pirellulaceae bacterium | reverse complement strand
GAAGTGGATCAGTTACCTGGTCAATTTTTCGCCAGCACTAATTGTTGTTGACTTGCTTCGCCGATCTTACCAATATTCGCGCCGTCGTTACGGAAGCCTCCCGACGGATCCCAGCGTATTCTCCTACGATTCCATAAATGAAGCATTTTTTGCGCGCCATCCTGTTGTCGCTGCGATACAAGTGGTCCATTACCGGGGCGATCATCTGTTCGTTGTTGGTCGCATTATTATGGAGCGGCAGCATCACCACCATTTTTCCTGTGGTGGAGTGCGTCTTTCGCGAAAAAACATTTTCGCAATTGGTCCAAGACGGCACCGATGAAGCCATCGCCAAGCGCGACAGCCTCCAAGCTGAAATTCAACAGCTGTCAAAATCGCTGGCTACCGCCAATCCGACAGAATCGGTCGATCTCGAATACCAGATCAAACATAATTCCCGGTTGATTGCCGACTTGGAGCAAACCATTGCCTGGTATCAGTGGGTGCAACCGTATGTCGACCGGTATGCGCCCAAAGATCCCTTCGCCACGCTGGTCGCCGCCATGAGTTTTTTGACCATCGCGACGTTGTTGAAGGGGGTGTTTCTGGTCTTGAGCTCCATTTTCGTGGCCCGTGTTGCGCAGCGCACGGTGATGGACATGCGGCGGATTTATTACCGCAAAGCGCTGGAATTGGATCAGATTCGCATCGATCGACTGGGAACATCCAACTTGATGACGCAACTGTCGCACAACATGCTGATGGTCAGCGGCGGCTTGATCATGTTCTACGGCAAGGCGATTCGCGAGCCGCTGAAAATGTTGACGTGCATGATCGTGGCGGCCTGGATTTGTTGGCCGTTGTTGTTGATTTCCCTGTTCGTGGTACCGCTGGGTGCCATCGTAATCCAACAGGTGGCCCGCAGCATGAAGCGGGCGACGCAACGGGAAATCGAGGGGATGGCCGACATTTTTGACACGCTGATTGAAACGTTTAGCGCGATCAAAACGGTGCGGATTTTTAACCAGGAGCGCAGCGAACGGCGGCGCTTTAAACGCAATGCCGCCACGCTTTATCGAATGGCCGTTCGCATGCGGTTTTTTGATTCGCTGCTGCGACCCATATCGGAAATGCTCGGTATTATCTCGATCGCCGTGTCCATCCTGGCCGGTGCCTACCTGGTGCTCACGGGAAGCCACTCCATCCTGGGAATCCCGATTACCAATCGAGACATGAATCCCGGCGAACTCATGTTGTTTTATGGCATGCTGGCCGGGGCCAGTGATCCGGCTCGCAAGATGAGCGAAATATTCAATGTGCTGGTGCGGGGAGGCATCGCCTGCGAAAACTTGAATCGGACCTACCAAATCGAATGCAAGGTGATCGCGCCGAAAAACCCCGTACCCGTACCCCAACACAGTCGCGAAATCCATTTTCAAAACGTTTCGTTTCGCTACACGGCAAAACAACCGGTACTGAATCAAATCAATCTAAAGATTCCGTTCGGCCAAACGCTGGCCATCGTTGGAGAAAACGGCTGTGGCAAATCGACGTTAATGAATTTGCTGGCCAGGTTGTACGATCCCAATGGGGGAAAAATTTTTATTGACGGAGTCGACATCCGGCTGACCAACCCCAAAAAATTACGCCGCCAAATCGCCTGGGTCACCCAGGATTCAACGCTGTTCCAGGGAACGGTGTGGGACAACATCGCGTACGGCAAACGCAATCCGACGGACGAAGAAATTTTGGAAGCGGCCAAATTGGCTCAGGTTGACAGCCTGATCGGCGACTTGAGCAAAGGATATCAAACCCAAGTGGGCGAGTCCGGGTTTCATTTGTCTGCTGGCCAGCGGCAACGGGTGATCCTGGCTCGAGCGATTCTGGCGGATCCGCGCATTTTCGTTCTCGACGAGGCGACCAGCCAGATGGATGGCCACACCGAAAGCCTGGTTCACGAAGCGTTGCGACCATTCATCAAGTCCCGCACCACCATCATCATCACGCACCGCTATTCGTCATTGAAGCTGGTGGACCGCATCATCGTCATGCGGCAAGGTAAAATCGTCAGCGACTTGTCGCCCGACCAGGCCATCCACTCGTCGCAGCCCTTCCAACACTTGTTTTCTAAAAGCGCCTGACCGAGCGGACATACCGGCGTTGGGATGCTGGCGCGAATGCTATCATTTTTGCCGCCATCACCGGGGCGCCATCACCTGGGGGACAGGCGAAAACGCTCGGCTGGGCTTTCCGCGTCGAGCCCCATTTTGCTACGTTCCGCAGCCCATGAAGTCACGCGGGCGTGCCTTGACTGGCCCGGCTGCGCGGCAATTCACTGCGCATTGACAACAACTTGCTCGCGGTCGGCCATTGCCGGCGGTCCGGCGGGGCACTCATATCAATGTCACAGTGGTCACAGCGCGTCCATCGGTCAAAGGAGCTGATTAGTTGGGTTGGTGTTACGACATGTTGACTCGGCGCTTGCGCCCGGCTCATCAGTTGCGCCTGCACAACGCCGATCTCGAATCGGCGACCGGTCGGATTTTGTTCGTATCTCACGAGGCAACGCGCACCGGCGCTCCCAAGATCATTCTGAATTTGTTGAAACACTTCAGTGAAAAAACCAATGCTTCGTTGCACACGATCTTGCATCGCGGCGGACAGTTGGCGGAAGAGTTCGCCGAGTATTCACATGTCGACTGTCTGAATGTCCCACGGCATGCGTCGAACGTGCTGCAAAGAAAGCTGCGCCGGATCGGTGCCCGGACTCGCCACGATCCGCCGTTGATGGCCATTTGTAATTCGATGGAGTCACGTTTTATCGCTTACGAACTGGCAGCGCAAAACATTCCAATCCTGTTCCTCGTGCACGAATTGCCGTCTTCGTACGAACAAGCCGATTACGAGCAGATTTACGATTGTTCGCAACGGGTTATTTTCCCCGTTCAGACGGTTCGCGACGCGGCGCACGCCAAAGCACCCATTCCGCTGCACAAAGGCATGGTGCTGCCGCAGGGTTTGCTGGATACCGAGTTTGGCCAGGGAATCGCCCGCGACGAGGCGCGGGCGCAGATACGGCGCGAATTGTCACTGCCGCAGCACACGCACGTGGTGCTCGGTTGCGGCACTTTGGATTTACGCAAAGGCATCGATCATTTTGCGGCCGTGGCCCGGCATTTGTTGCAGCATGGCAATCTCAATTGCCCCGTGCACTTTGTGTGGTTGGGGGACGGTCCGCGGTGGTTTCATTCGCCTTACCACTACGTGCAGTTGGACATCAACAACGGCCCGGCCAAAGGATTTGTGCATTTCATCGGCGAACGGGAAAATGTCGAGCCTTATTTCATCGGGGCGGACACTTTTTTGTTGACATCGCGGGTCGACCCGTTTCCCTGTGTGATTCACGAAGCGATGGCAACCGAGCTGCCGATCATCGCATTCGACAACTCGGGTGGCGCTCCGGAAGCACTATCGGACGGCGCCGGCATTTTGGTGCCGTTCGGCGATCACCGGGCCATGGCCGAAATGATTCGAATGTTGGCAGTCCAACCGAATTTTGCCGACAACCTAAGGCACAAGGCACTGGAAAAAGTCGCCACCCGGTTTCGGTTTGACCACTATGCCAACCGGATCATCCAGCTGGCCGAAGAAGTTGCCAAGCGGCGGTTCGCCGTGGCTAGCCTTGACTCGCCAGACCCCCACATTATTCCCTTTCCCGGTACCAGTGATGCCTGGCGACGCGCGGCGTAAGCTAATTCAGCACGCGCTGATAAACGGCTGCCACGCCGCGGGCCATGCTGTCATCGGAAAACTTCTCGCGCTGCCGATTCAGCGCCGATTGTCGAATCTCCGGCCAGCTAACTTGCCCGTCCATAATGCGCCTGATTTGTAACGCCAACTGGTCCGGTCGACCCGGCTCAAATAACAGTCCATCCTGTTCGTGACGAATCGCCTGCGATACACCTTCGACGTTGGCCGCCACGACGGGTGTTCCGTTGGCCATGGCTTCCAGCACAACCATGGGCAATCCCTCACCAAACAAGCTGGGTAAAACGAACACGTCCATTTGTTGAAGATGCGCGTTGACGTCGGAGGCGAAACCGGTCCAGGTGATCAATTCGCTCACTCCCAACTCGGCTGCCTGCTGAAGAATTTCGGATTGATACGCTTCCGATTCAAATGGGCCAACGGCCAGCAGTCTGATCGGCAATCCGGATCGATGCAACTTGGCCAGTGCCTGCAACAAGACTTCCGTCCCTTTGCGGGGACGGAACAACGCGGTGGTGCCCAGCGTCCAGGTGCCCCTCGGAGGTTGACGATTCGCCACATCGTGAACGATTGATACTCCATTGGGCACGGTCGTCAGCCGGTCCGCGTCATGCCCGAGTTGGATCATGTAGCTGCGAAGGCTATCCGACACGCAGATCATGTGGGCGGCGCGACGGGCCAACCAGGTCTCGACCCACTGGTTGATCCGATTGTTCCAAACGCGCGTCGAGTCGCGTCCCACCGGACTGTGGACGTGGTAGACCAACGGAACTCGGCAACGCCGCGCCACCAGCCCGCCCACCAACAGCGTTCGTGGCGTGTGGGCATGCAGCAATTCATACCGCTGACGTTTGATGACGCGAGTCAGCGATTTCAGGAATCGAAAGTCAAACCGGGATTTCATTCCCAGCCGGTACAATCGGCTGGATTGCGAGATGCGTTGCGCGGGAAAACGGTCGGGCTTCATGCACGCGAATCCGACTTCCCAACCATGATCAAGCAGCGACAGGGCCAGCAGATCCTGGACGCGTTCGGCGCCCGAATAATGTTCGCCGTTAATCAAATGCAGCACACGGCGGCATTGTTTTTTTCCCCCGGTTCGCTGTGCCGGGGGTTTATCTGGCACCAGTATTTGATTCATGTCGGCGGGGCCGCGAAAAACAAATGAGCTAGAGTCACGGCTTGAGTCGGCACGTGGATTCAAAAAACTCTACGACGCCAGGATTCAATGTCGGCCGGACGGTCAAAAATCGACGACCAACGGACGCCACGGCCCGCCAACCGATAACGGACAAAACGATTATTCGGACCCGTCCGCGGGAAATTCACACCAGGCCCACTGGCCCTCGTTTTCGTCCACCCCCACGCTCAATCGGTCAAGCTTGATGCCGGAAATCGTCTTTAGCCGTTCCAGCAACCGTTCACCAATGAACTCCGCAATGCGTTCAGCCGTCGTGTTGTCGACCGGCAAAAAGGCTACATCGCGCTCCGGAAATACCCACCGCCGATCCTGAAATTGAACACTGACTTCTTGATTGGTGACACCCACGTCGATAATTGGATGTTCGGTCGGCAGCAACACTCGATGGTCCAGTTTGGCGGTAATTTTGAGCAGTTCGTTTTTGAGCCAGATGAAGTCGACGACACAGGAATTGGGGTCCAGTCCACCGGCCACTCGGCAGGCGACGCGATAGTTATGCCCGTGCAAACTTTCACATTCGCTTTCGCCTAGTGTGATGAAATGCGCAGCGCTGAAAATCAAGACTTCCTTTTCAACGGAAACGCTGAACTTTCTGTTCATGGCCAGGTCGGAGATACGCTCATTTACAAGTTCGAGCCGCGTTTGGCGCAACTGCGGTTGCGGCGGCTAATGGGATTGTTCCCCGTCTCAAGCCAACATACAAGGCAGCCGTGATCATATCCGCGGTCGTGCCGGGATTTCGTCGATTCCCGTCACTCCGCAGCCAAAAGTCAAAATCACTAAGTCCGCGGAGGTAAAGTTCGTCGCCGGGTTGGCCGGCTGCCAAGACCTGTCCGGCCAACGCCGCAGCATGCCGGGCCGCTTCGATCCCAACTTTGCGTTGAATCAGGCTGTCGGGGTACACGTGCATAACCCTCAAATGGGTGTGTATTACGGCGTCCGTCAGACTCCAACCGTGGCCAAGTCCATCGTGCAGTTGCGGCACCACAAATTCAAACACATCGGCAAAATTGTTGACGTATTGCCGGGCCACCAGATCGCGATCGGCGGCAACTCGCATCGCCTCAATCAGGTTGCCGGGCGGCGGGCCGGACACGTCGAATTTTTTCGAGCTGCCCAGGCCGCCCGGTTGCGCCAGCCGGATCGCCTGGAAGATCAGTTCGCAATCCGTTTCATCCGTGCTCGACAAACATTGCCGGATGGTTTCGGGATGTGGGGTGTTGCATTTGGCCAGCGGGCCCAACAGCAAGATGATGCCCAAGTTGGTATTGACGTCGATCAGTGCTCGGGTGGCCCGCACGCTGTTTAGAATAGTCCGACCGAGCCGTTCGTTTGGAGCTGATTCCATCGCCGGTGCGATGGCCACCGCGCTGACAACGTAATCGTGAAATCCCGTGTCGGCAAAGTCGGCACTGCGGTGCACGTTACCTGGTTTGGGTATCGTCGCTTCCAGCAGGCAGGCCAGCGTGGCAGCCTGGCCCGTCGTCAATGGGCAACTCGGCTGGCTCACCGCTGGTCGTCCTTTGCGAGAAAGTTATCGATTTCCCTAATCACCTGCTCGGGCGCATCTTCCATCACGTAATGCCCGGCGTCCGGCAATCGGCTGACTTCGGCCTCGGGCCATTCGCTTTGAAATCGCTGCAGGCATTCGGGTCGAAAACACCAGTCCTGCATGCCCCAAATCAGCTTGACGGGAAAATTCTTTAGGCGGGGCAATTCCGATTCGATGTCCTCGAGCACTTTCCAGGTCGCCGAATTCTTGCTCAAGGGAATGTCTGCGACGAAACGGTAAACGGCTTGGCGATTAGCCCAATTGTCGTAAGGCGCCACCAATCCGCGCCGAGCCTCTTCGGGCAACCCGTCCGGCAGAGCGGTCGCCATTCGCGAGGCGGCCCGCACGAACAAGTTGAGTCCCTGAACGGCAACGCGGCTGAGCCAGGGAATCCGGCAGCTGAGAATTCGCCATGGCACGTACGGAGGCGGAAAAGCTGCCGTGTTCAACAACACAAACCGGCGATACCGCTTCAAATCTCTAAGTGCCGCGCCCAATCCGATCGCGCCTCCCCAATCGTGAACGACCAGCGTGACCCGGTACAGGTCGAGCTGAGAAACGAAATCAACCAGGTTGGCAATATGCTGGTCGAGGCGGTACCGGTAATGGGCCGGTTTGTCACTCAATCCACAGCCAATGTGGTCCACCGCGATCGTTCGATGCGTTGGGGAAACGTGCTGGATCAATCGGCGGAAATAAAACGACCAGGTGGGATTCCCGTGTACCATCAACATCGGATCGCCTTGACCTTCGTCGATGTAGTGCATCCGCTGGTTTGAAACCACGGCAAAATGACTGGGCCACGGGTAATCGGCTAG
>JBFILF010000287.1:0-7341 GCA_041599835.1 Pirellulaceae bacterium | reverse complement strand
CCACCCGAAATGACACTTGGCTGCCTTCCTGAATCAGGATTTCCCGAAGCAGAAAAAGTGTGGAAAGGGGGTGATATAGTTGTCGCGATTGCAAAAACACCCGCGACGGACGACCAACAACATACACGGGCAAGACGTTCGCAAGTGAATGTTTTAACAGGGTGGCAACACCGGTGCTCCACTCAACATCCACCGGATCCTTTCGGCCTTTCACCGAAATGAACGAACCTTGACCCGCCGGAAACAGAATCAACGCATGCCCTTGTTTGAGCCACGCCATGGCTTCGCGCACCGGTTCCGATCGACTCCTAGCGCTGGGGCCATCGCTGGCATTGACAAAAACCGCGTATTCATCGAGACCCGGAATTCCGTCGAATGTGGTGGTCAACATGACTTTGAGATCGGGCCGGGTCCCGCACAATGCGGTGGCCACCGCCATTCCGTCGATCCCATTAAGCGGATGATTGGCGACAACGATCAGCGGCCCATTTCGCGGAACTCGATCTTCAAACCCTAGATCGGGCTTCACCGTCAATCGAAAACCGTCAGCGACTTTGCGAAAGTAATGAATGCTGCGATGATCCTCGAAAATTCGCCGGAAGATTTTTTCCGCTTTGCGAATGCGATAGCCAATCAGGCTTGGCAGCAAATCCAGAACTCGGATGCCCGGCGCCTTGGGATCCAGCACGCGAACCTTGAGCCGGCAATTTTCATCAAATCGAAAACGTGCGTCGATGGTGAGATTAAGCAGCGCCACGATGTCATTCTAATCTCAACTGACAGGCCAAACCAGATTGAGGCCTGTCCTCAAATGGTCGTTGTGTTCGGTAGTTGATCGACACTTGTTGTCGGCTTGGCGACGGTGGCACATACCCGAACGGGAAACGGGTCGCGGCTTTCCCGATTTGATGGCCCATCGTTTTCCCCAGTTGCGGCGGTAACCTCGACCGAATTCCATTTCACCGGGGGCGCGGTTTTGTCAATATGTAGCTAAATTATGATGCAACTTAAAACCCCACGCATCCGACGATGAATAGAAGAGACGGTGAACTCTTGAATATACAAAAAATACTAATTGTTTCGATTTGCGCGACGGTCACCGCGTTTTTTGCCATCCGGCACGCCGCCGCACAAGATTTAACTATGCGGCCAAACTTCGTTATGGTTTTCACGGATGATCAAGGATATGGCGATCTTGGCTGCTACGGCTCAGAGTCGATTCGCACGCCACGAATCGATCAACTTGCAAAGGAAGGAACACGATTCACAAGTTTTTACGCGCAGATTGTTTGCGGGCCGTCGCGATCCGCCTTGCTGACTGGGCGGTATCCGATCCGCAGTTTGGGTTGGTCGATGCCGGCAGACGAGATCACCATTGCCGAGCTGCTCCGCGATGCCGGCTATGCGACGGGCTGCGTTGGAAAATGGGATGTGTCAAACCGTGCAGCAATTCCCGAACGAATGCCCAACGCACAGGGATTCGACTATTACTACGGAACGCTCGGTGCAAACGACGATGGCACGGTCGTGCTGCACGAGAATAATGAGCGAGTTGGCAAAACCGAAGACATGGCCAGCCTGACACGGCTGTATACCGACAAAGGCATCGAGTTTCTGCGGGAAAACAAGGACAGACCGTTCTTCTTATATTTGGCGCACACCATGGTCCATTCGGTGATCGACGCGTCCGACGAATTCAAAGGCAAATCGAAAGGCGGATTGTACGGCGACACGGTCGAGGAACTGGATTATCACACGGGGCGGCTAGTTGATGCCATTGACGAGCTTGGATTGCGGGACAACACGCTTTTCATATTTACGACCGATAACGGGCCATGGAACAATTTTCAGGAGAACCTGCGGCAGAAACACAATGGGCAGATCGCCTGGGGGTCCTCCGGCCCGCTGCGGGCAGGAAAGGGATCTACGTACGAGGGTGGACTGCGGGTTCCCTGCATCGCTCGCTGGCCGGGGCGTGTTCCCAGCGGTCGCACGAGCGATGCCCTGTTCGCGACCATTGATTTGTTGCCCACCTTCGGCAGGCTTGCCGCGTACGAATTGCCCAACGACCGCGTCATCGACGGAGTCGATCAAACGGATTTGTTGCTGGGCCAACAGCCAACCGGCGAACGGCAGGATTATTACTACTTTTGTAGGGGTGAATTGCATGCCGTGCGAAAGGGGAAATGGAAGCTGATACTGCCCGATCGAAAGAAGTTCTACGGATACGTCAAGGACAAAGGTTCGCCTCAGGCAGAGTTGTACAACTTGGAGGAGGATATTGGTGAGTCGTCGAATCTGGCCGGCATGCGACCGGACATTGTGAAGGAACTGACTGCCCATGCCCAATCGTTGTCTTGGCCCAACGATTCTTACGATGATCGGATTCGACTTAATCGCAAGCCGGGTCGTCCGAAGAATTAGTGCTCGGTTGTTCCGCGACGATTCGGGTTCGATTTGGATTGCCGCCCAGCGTGCACCGCTCAAATCGACCCAAGTACTTAATCCTGCCGGGCGGACATGGTAATGGTTCGACCGAAGATCGCAGAATTCAGCCCTGGCTGGCCACGATGGACCGGGCCAATTTCACCGCTCCGTGGGCGGTTTGGCTGTAACCGTCGGCCCCGATCGAATCGGCGAATCGCTGGGTGACAGGCGCGCCGCCAATCATGATTCGACATTGGTCCCTAATTTCCGCTTTGGCGAATGCCTCCACGACATTCTTCATACCGGTCATGGTCGTGGTCAACAGCGCCGAGACGGCCACGATGTCGGCCTTGTGTTTGCTTGCCTCTTCAACGAACTCCTCCGCCGCCACATCTACCCCAAGATCGATGACATCAAATCCGCCTCCTTCCAGCATCGATGCGACCAATCCTTTGCCAATATCGTGTAAGTCTCCCTTGACCGTGCCGATCACGACGCGGCCAGCTGGTTGGACGCCTCGTTCAGTTAATAAGGGACGGACCAGTCCCAAAGCACCCTTCATAGCGCGGGCAGCTATTAGAAGTTCCGGCACAAAAAACTCATGATTCTCGAATCGTCGTCCGGCTTCGTCCATTGCCGGGATCATGTATTCCGTGACCAATACGTGCGGATCGATGGACGCCTCCAGTGCCGCCCCGGTGACTTCAATCGAACTGTCGGCATTTCCATTCAAAATGGATTCGTAAAGTCTGCTAAGATCAATTGGTGTTTCGGTCATCCGTCAAACATGTTCTCTATCGCAGATTTCACGGGATCGAACGTCGACTGGCAAAACAATAAAACAACAAAGACCGAGAACTCGTTCAAAGTTCGCGAAAAACTCCGGTACTGGCACTTTTACTTCTCACATAATCATATCACAGTGTAAATATTGTGGTCTGCAAATGAACCGGCATATCGTGGTCTAAGACGGCAAACTGGCCTCGGCAATTCTTTTGGAGTTTGAGAATTACTCGTGATGCCCATACCCATTGAACAGTTCATCGAGACTCGGCCGCGACTCATCGACGAAGTCGTTGCGCCGGTCGATGAATCAGAAGTTCTTCGTTATTTGGGCTATCCCGTCAACCAATCCCCAAACGCCCACATCGAAAGGCTGGTGGCTCGTTGGATCAAAGAAGCCTGCCGTCGATCGGATCCTCGGGCAGCCTACGTGATCTTGCCAGTTCTGGAAAAGGACACGAATCGGCTGACCGTTCGGTCGCTGGCCGGCGAGACCGAGTTCGTTGGCGCCATCGGCAGCTTTCTTGGCGTCGCTCGATTAGTTGTTGCATTCATCGCGACCGCAGGTCCCGAAGTCGAACGTCTCGCCAGTCGGTTGATGTCCGACGGCGAAGAACTGCCGGCCATGATTGTCAATGCTGTCGGCGCCGAACGAGCAGAAGCGGCCGAAGCGGAAGTTATCGATCGCGTGCGTGAGCAGGTGAGCGTGATCGGATTTGCGCCGACGTTGCCATACAGCCCAGGTTATTGTGGAATGGCACTGGATCAACAAGCTCGACTGTTTGGACTTTTCAATGGGGCGACTGCCGGAGTCACATTGACAAACGATTGTCTCATGCAACCGCTCAAATCAGTTTCTGGACTGATCGGTTTGGCACCCGTTGAGGACCTGCAAGCCGAAGGGTCGCCCTGCGACCGCTGCGACCAACCAAACTGCAATATGCGAAGATAACCCATGACTGGTCGCCAACGCGCATTGGCATTTCTGAATGGCCAACCGGTAGATCGCCTGCCGGCAATGCCGGTCGTGATGATGTTCTGTGCCGATCACATCGGCGTAAGGTATGGCCAGTACGTGAAAGACCACAAGACGCTGGCCGAAGCTCAAATACGCACTGCGGAAGACTTTGATTTCGACATCATTTCAAACATGTCGGATCCGGCAAGGGAAGCGGCGGACTGCGGTGCGCGTATTCAGTTTTATGAGGACCAACCGGCGGCTATCATCGAAAGCGATGCGTTGCTGGCCGACAAGTCGGCGCTTTCCCGGTTAGTCTTGCCAGATCCGTTGGGCGGTGGGCGGATGCACGAAGCGGTCAAGGCGCTAGAAATCATGAAGCTTCGGGCCGGTAACGAAAAAGCCGTCATGGGCTGGGTCGAAGGCCCTTGCGCAGAAGGAGCGGACCTGAGGGGCCTCAATGCGTTGATGCTTGATTTGTATGACGATCCCGCGTTCGTTCGTGACCTGTTTGAATTCGTTGTGGAAATGGCGCTTCGCTACGGACGGGCGCAAATTGACGCTGGCGCCGACATCATTGGCATTGGCGATGCCGCTGCATCTCTGGTCGGACCAAAATTCTACGAGCAATTCGTTTGGGAGCCGGAAAAAAAACTGGTCGAGGAGCTTCAGGCAATGGGCGCCAAGGTGCGTCTGCACATCTGCGGCAATACCAAGATGATCGTCGATGGCATGGGACGGCTCGGCTGCGACATCGTTGACCTGGACTACTTGACACCGATCGATGTGGCCCGGAATGCGATGGGACCTGACGTGATTTTGTTGGGAAACATCGACCCGGTTCGGTCTTTGTGTCATGGTACGCCCGAGTCCGTCACAGCCGACATCGCGGAATGTCACGGGAGCGCCGGCCCCCGATACATCGTTGGCGCCGGTTGTGAGATTCCCCGGGAAACACCATCGGCCAACGTTCGCGCCCTGATTGAATACGCCAAGTCGCACTAGCGCAATTGTGGTTCTCATTTTCGCCAGTTGGGAACGGGCTTCAGTGAACCGAATGGTTTGGCAAAGCACGAGAGTTCACTGCAAATCATATCTGCCCGGCTGGCCCGTACGACTATTCATCGCGATCACAACCAGCCAGTGCAGCATCGAACATGGCGATCACGTTTTCCGCAGGGACATTTGCTTGAATATTGTGCACTGGGGCAAATACATATCCGCCGTTGCGTGCAAAGGTACAAACATGCTCGGCGACTTCACGCTTCACTTCCTCGGGTGTGCCGAAGGGCAACGTTTGCTGACAATCCAGAGATCCCCCCCAGAAGACAAGTTGGTTGCCAAATTCAGCCTTGAGCCCCCTGGCATCCATTCCCGTGGCGCTGGTCTGCACTGGATTGAGAATGTCCACACCCATTTCGATAATCGACGGGATCAGGGGCTTGATGGCGCCATCGGAATGCAAAAAGATTTTCATCTGTGTATTCGTACGAATCCAGTCCAAGCCTCTTTGGTAATGGGGCATGATCAGATCGCGAAACATTTTTACCGACAGAAACGGCGCAGTCTGAGTTCCAAAATCGTCGTTGAACTGGAGAATCTGGACCTGATTGCCAACCGCCTGGTGAAACCGTTTTAAGTTTTCGATCCAAGTGTCGACCAGTTTTTCACACAACGCATTTACGTACTCGGGCTCTGACGCCAAAGTCATCATCCACGTTTCGAATCCACCCGTTCCCAATCCATAAAACAGCTCAAAGGGCGGCCCCATGGGCGCAATAATGGCAAAGTCCGTGTTTTGATAAAGAGCTTCCGCAGCGCAGCGGTAATGTGTGCAAAGTTCATCGCTCATCGCTGGCGGATTGACCTCTTCGAGCGGCAAATGTGCGCCGCCCGGGTAGATCTCCAGTCGGTCGAAATAATATCCATCTTTGGGCATCCGGGCGATCATTTCATGGCCGCGGAACAAAGCCAGGTCGCCGTCTGACTGTCTCACTGGATTAAAATTCCTTGGCACTTCGACCGGCGTGCCGTCAAACAGCCGCCACGGTTTCCAGCCTTCGTTGACGATCCCAAAGGCAACATCGGGACGGTTAAGCCCGATGACATCGGCACCAAATCGCTCCATCACCGGCCGCTCGACTTCTGCCAACATCTGGTAAACATCGTAGACCCGCGTGGGCGACGAAATCCCCAACCTTTGTTTTAGTTGATGGTAAGTCGAGGCGGCGATTCCGGATTGCCTGGTACCACCCAAATCGATTGGAATGCGGTCCGGCTCACGATGATCGAGGGCAACCATCACTCGTTCACGCGAATTCACGCCAGAAATTCCTTGTTCAGGGCTTTTATGAACTCAGGATTGGTCCCGCAACAACCACCTACAAAACTTACACCAGACTCGACCAAATCATGGGCCTGGCAAGCAAACTGTTCGGGATTCGTTTCATAAACGATATCGCCACCGACAATTTGGGGAATGCCCGCGTTGGCCTTGATCCAAATCGGCAACTCCGTTGCCTTGGCCAGTCGATTGGCGATCAATACATAACCGTCAATCCCCTGACCACAATTGGCGCCGATCACATCGGCCCCTGAATGTTCGAGTGCGGCGGCAGCCTGTTCCGGCGTAACTCCCATCATGGTTCGGTCCTTTTCCGCACCGGAGTCGAAACACATGCAAGCAACGATCGGCAACCCTGTCGATTTTGCAGCCACGACCGCTAGACGTGCCTCTTGCAAATCGCTCATCGTCTCGATCACGATACCGTCGGCGCCTCCAGCCGCTAGAGCGTTGGCTTGCTCCTGAAAAACCTCGTGCAATTCCTGGGCGGTGACCTCGGCCAGGCACAACATTTTGCCGCTTGGTCCCATCGAGCCAAACACACAGGCCCGCTCACCCGCGGCGCGCTTGGAGATCGCGGCACCCGTTCGATTTATTTCGATGACGTCGTCCGCCAGTCCCGCCGACGAGAGAGCAATTCGGTTTCCGCGAAACGTATTTGTCAAGACGATGCGACTTCCAGCTTCAACATACGCTCTGGGAATTGTCTCAACCAAATCGGGATGTGTCAGGTTCCATCCATCTGGTGTCTCACCGATCGGCAGTCCCCGCGCCTGCAATTCGGTCCCCCACGCGCCATCGATCACGACTGGCCCGTCACTAATTATTT